>DASVSK010000976.1:0-6027 GCA_036388135.1 Pyrinomonadaceae bacterium
CGCTCGACTTCAACCGCGCCTACAGCCCGCCCTGCGCCTTCACGCGCTACGCGACCTGCCCGCTCCCCCCCGCCCGGAACCGCCTGCCGCCGCGCGTCGAGGCCGGTGAGAAGTACCTCGGGCACTGACGCCTTCATCGAACTCGCCCCCTCGCGCCGCCCGCGGAAACGTTTCCGCGGGCGGCGGCATTAATTTACGGACGACCTTTTCGGGAGACGAGGGCGTCGGCCGCGAGCCCGCGGCCGGCGGCGGCCGACGCGCCGCGCCGGATTTATGTTGACAGCGCAACGGCTTAGGACTAGCCTGACGGGCCTCCGTCTTTCACGACGCCCGGCTCGCCCTAGTCCTTATAGGCCGGCTCGCCGTCGCGCAGCGTCCCGGCCCTCCGCCCCGCGGCGACAACTCACGGCGGAATCATTCCCCGACAAAAATTGTAAGGAGAGCTCCAGCAATGCGCCACACGCCCCACACGAAGGAATGGACGGTGATGTTCTATCTCGCGAGTGACAACCCGCTCGCGCCGAGCATCGTTTCCCAGCTCAAGTCCATCAAGGACGCCGGGTACCACCCGGAGGCCAACGTCATCGCGCACTTCGACCCTCACACGCGCGACACGCCGACGCACGTCTTCGACGTCAACCTCGTCGCCAAGTTCAAGGCGCGCGGCGGGTCGCGGGTCGGCTACGCCGGCAACCCCCTCGTCCGGAACCTCGTCCTCGACAAGCTCTGGGGCGACGCGACGGACGAGGATAAAAACATCAGGGAGCAGATCAGGCGGCAGGTCAAAGACTCGCTGACCCCGAAGAGCGTGAGCCCGAGTCTCAACGGGCACAGCAACAACGGGCACGGCGCGGCCGCGCACGGCGCGACGAGTCCCGGAGGGGCGGCGGCCGCCGAGGTCGCGGCGGCGGAGGTGCAGGAGGTCGAGTTCGAGCCGCCCGTCCTGCCGGAGGAGCTTCGCGGCGAGCGCCACCCGGCCCGCTCGTTAAAGGCGTTCCTCAACTTCTGCAAGAACGAGTACCCGGCCCGGCGCTACATCCTGTTCCTCCTCGGCCACGGGCTGGTCGTGGGCAACAAGATGTTTCTCTTCGACGAGAACGCGGGCGCTCCGGCGCTGGCCGACTCGGCGGCGGACGACGCGTCGAAGGGCGACGCAAACGCGCCCGGCGAAGTTAAAGGCGCGGACGATTCGCCCCAGTCGCTCACCTTGCAGGAACTCTCCGACGTGCTAGGCGAAGTGTTCGGGCACGCCGAGGACGGGCGCAGCCAGCTCGAATTAATCGGCTTCCACAGTTGTTCGATGAGCGGGCTGGAGGTGGCCTACCAGCTCCGCGGCAAGGCCAACTACATGCTGGCCTCCCAGGGCCTGGCCTTCGTCGGAAGCTGGCCTTACAAGCAGATGCTGCTCCGCCTGTTCAACGACCTGAACGCCCCGCTCCGCGAGGCCGACCTGACGGACAAGACGGCGCTCCTGTCGCGCCTCAAGGCCGGGGCCGACCCCGTCTCGAAATACCTCCGGGGCAAGTTCTCCGACTCCGCGAAGAGCCTGCTCGACCTGCACGACGGGTCGCGCGCGCCCGCGGCGGCGACCGTCAAGGCCGTCGTCGACGCGCTCAACGCGGCGCTGAATGACGGCGGGTTGTTTGCCGACGAGGGGGTCAGGGCGGTCGGGAAGTCGGAGCCGACCCGGCAGCTCATGACGCGCGGCAAGTACCTGCGCGGCGCGAACAGGCGGCGTCTGAACCGGCTCCTGCTCGCGGACGCCTACCCGGGGGCCGTCGCGCCGAACCCCGTCACGGACGACGCCTACGTCAAGGGGCTGCTGACGAAGGTCTTCGACTACGTCCTCCACAACAACTACGACTTCCAACTGGCGGGCTACTCCTTCGACCTGTGCCTGTTCGACCTGAGCAAAGTGTCGGGGCTGACGGAGCCCATCGACGAGCTGGCCGAGGCGCTGAAGCAGGGGCTGGACGGAGGCAGGGGGCTCGCGGGCGACGTCGAGCCGCTGGCGCGCGAGCTGATCCTGCTGGCGCACTGGGACGCGCAGAGCTTCTGGGGGGAGAGTTACACAGACCTCTACGACTTCTGCTTCCGCCTCAAGCGTAGGTGCGAGCACGTCTTCCCGGGGCTGAAACAGCCGGCGGGCGTCGCGGGCGAGTCGGCCGTCATGCGCCGAATCGTCGAGGCGTGCGCGTGGGTGTTGAGGGAATTGGAGAGGGACTCGGGGGCGGGGGAGGGCGGCGGCCGCGCCGTCGTCCGCGCCGAGTCCGTCGGGGCCGAGTACCAGTACTCGCACGGCCTCTCGGTCTACTTCCCCTGGTCGAAGCCGTCCGACGGCTTCTTCGAGAAGTATAAGGATTACGAGTTCGCCCTCAAGACGAGGTGGGACGAGTTCCTGGGCGCGTACTTCACGAAGACGATGCGCGAGTCGCGCGGCCAGGAGGACGGGACGCCGCTGCGCGCGGGGCAGGAAAACGCAGTCCTCGAATCCTTACTCGTCACCGTCGGCGCGCGCGCCTTCCCCGACGGGCACCTGGCTAACAAGGGCGGCGGCAGCGACGCCACGGGCGGCAAGGGCGGCGGCAGCGACGCGTCGGGCGACGAGTGCATGTGCCCCTCGGTTAAAAACCACCCGCGGTTCACCGGCCGGGAGCCCGCCGCCGAGCAGGAGCCGGAGAAAGAGAGGGCCTACGTCTTTTAACAGCCCGACACATGGCGGCGCGCGTCCGCGCCGGAGCCCGCCGCAGGGTAGAGCCGCGAGTCTGACGAAAGCGACCCGCGCGCTCCTCCTGTCCTCGTCGATGCTCTTCTGCCTCGCCGCGCGCGCGGCGGGGCAGGAGGCGCGCGGCGCGGGGTCGGAGGCGCTGAGCCTCGCGTCGTCGGCGGACGACCACGCGACCAGTCTGGCGGGGCGGCGGGAGGCTCTGCGGAAGCTGGAGGAGGCCGCGCGGCTCCACTCGGCAGCGGGCGAGGCGGGCGGCGCGGCGCGCGCTCTCAACCGCGCCGGCCGCCTCCGCCTGAAGCTGGGCGAGCCGCAGGCCGCGCTCGAAGCGCACAGGCGCGCACGCCTCCTGCTGAGGGGCGCGCCCGACGCCGAGGCGGAGGCCGACGCGCTGCACGGGCTGGGCGAGACCTACCTGCTCCTACAGAAGATGACGCCTGCCGAGAAGGCCGTCCGCAGGTCGCTCGCCGTGAGCGCGCGTGCGGGCTACACGCGCGGCCGCGCGCAGGCGCTCGTCACGCTGAGCGAAATACAGGTCTACGACGACCAGTCCCTCGCGCTCCTGACGGCGCACGAGGCGGTCGGGCTCTGGCAGTCGCTCGGCGACCCGCGCGGGCTCGCGCTCGCGCACTCGCAGGCCGGGCGCTGCCACATGGCGCAGAGCAGGCTCGCGGAGTCGGCTCAAAACTACGAGAAGGCTTTGCAGCTCTCGCGGGAGGCGGACGACCCGCCGGGGCAGGCCGGGGCGCTCATCATGTTGGGGTTCGTCGAGTACGTCAAAGGCGAGTGGCAGGGCAGCATCTCGCTGCTGACGCAGGCCGAGGGGCTGCTCGACGAGGAGGCCGAGCCGAAGAAGATGGGGCAGATAGCCGCCGGGATGGCCGAGGCGTTCAGGGACTCCGGCGCGCCGGACGTCGCCCTCACGCATTACCGGCGGGCGCTGGGCTACTACCGCCTGACCCACGACCCGCACCTCGTCTGGTACGCCACCTGGGGCCTCGGGTGTACGCACTACCTGATGGGTGACTACCCGGCGGCCTTCGAGCACCTGCGGCGGTCGCTCGAAAGGGTCGACAAAGACAAGCTCGCGGCGGCGCAGACCTACCTGTATCTCGGACAGGTCTACCTCGCCACGGGCGAGCCGGACGCCGCCTTCGGGCACCTGCAATCCTCGCTCGCCATCTTCGAGCGCGCGGGCAATCAGGGGTGGGCGGCGCGTGCGCGCGGGCTGCTGGGACAGGCGTACCTGCGGCGCGGGCGGGTGGCGGCGGCGCGGAAGAGTTACCTGAAGGCGCTCGAAACTTTCGTCAAGCTCTCGGCACGCGTCAGCGAGGCCGCGGTCAACTACGAGCTGGGGCGTCTGGAACTGTCGGAGGGGAACCTCGGCGCGGCCGAACGGCACCTGGGCCGCTCCGTCGAGGTCACCGAGGAGGTGCGCCGCTTCTCGACCATCAGCGACCTGACGGCGGTCTTCTCCGCGACCGTCCACGAGCGCTACGGGGCTTACGTCGAGTGCCTGATGCGCGGCCACGCGGCCGACCCCTCGCGCGGGCTCGACGCGCTCGCCTTCGAGGCCAGCGAGTCGGCGCGCTCGCGCTCGCTCTCCGAGCTTCTGCGCGCCACGGGGACGAACCTCGTGCCGGGGCTCGACCCGCAGCTCGCCGAGCGCGAGAGGGCGCTCCGCCAGGCGCTCCGCGTCAGGGAGGTCGCACGGGTCGTGCTGCTCGGCAAGCCTGACGGCAGGTCTCAGCTCGAACCGCTGGAGGCGGAGCTGTCGCGGCTGAGCGCCGAGTACGGGCGCGCCGAGGAGGCCATCCGCGCGCGCCACCCGGCCTACGGCCAGATCGCGCGCCCGGCCGGCTGGGACTTGCGGCGCATACGCGAGCAGGTCGTCGCCGACGACGAGACGGTGCTTCTGGAGTACAGCCTCGGCGCGGAGAGGAGCTACGTCTGGGCCGTGACGCGCGGCGGCCTCGCGAGCTACGAGCTGCCGCCGCGGGCGCTCGTCGAGCGCGCGGCGAAGCGGGTCTACGGGCTGCTGTCGGCGCGGCGTCGCCGGGGCGCGGAAGAGGAGCCGGCGGCGGCCGAAGAGCTGGCGGCGGCCACGCGCGAGCTGAGCGGGCTCATCCTGTCGCCGGCCGCCGCGGCGCTGTCGGGGAAGTCGAGGGTCATCGTCGTCGCCGACGGGGCGCTCGACTACGTCCCGTTCCAGCTCTTGCAGGCGTCGCCCGAGGGCGGCGAGCCGCTGGTCGCCGCCTACGAGGTCGTCAACGCCCCCTCGGCCTCCGTCCTCGGGCAGTTGCGCGAGGAGGCGGCGCGGCGCGTCCCGCCCGCGAAGACGCTGGCCGCCTTCGGCGACCCGGTCTTCCGCGCGAACTACGCGACGCGCAGGGCCGCGGCCGGTGGCGTCGAGGTCGCCGCGCTCCGGAGGGCGGAGGACGAGGGCTTCCGCAGTCGCCTGCGCGGCATCGAGGTCGAGGGCGACTCGATAGACCCCGCTTCCGCCAGCCCGCTCACCTACGCGGGGCCGGAGCTTGAGAGCCTGCGCGAGTTAGTCGCCGACTCGCTCGTGGCGGCCGACTTCGAGGCCACGCGCGAGCGCCTGCTGGCGACCGACCTCTCCGAGTTCGCCATCCTCCACTTCGCCACGCACGGCCTCCTCTACCCGACGCGCCCCGAGGACTCCGGCCTGCTGCTCTCGACCGTAGACCGCGAGGGGCGCGCCCGCGCCGGCGTCGTGGGGCTGCGCGACATCTACAACCTGCGCGCGCCAGTCGACCTGGTCGTCCTGAGCGCGTGCCGGACGGCGCTCGGCAAGGACGTGCGCGGCGAGGGGATGATCGGCCTCACGCGCGGCTTCATGTACGCGGGCGCGTCGAGCGTGGTGTCGAGCCTGTGGAACGTGCCCGACGAGGCGACGTCGGAGCTGATGAAGCGCTTCTACGACAACATGCTGCGGCGCGGGATGACGCCCGCGGCGGCGCTGCGCGCGGCGCAGAACAGCATCCGCCGGGAGCCGCAATGGCGCTCGCCCTACTACTGGGCGGCCTTCACGCTCCAGGGCGAGTACCGGCGCGTCCTGCGCCCCGCGCGCGCGCCCGGCCCGACCGTCTACACGAAGGCTCTGGTGTCGGGAGGTGCCCTGCTGCCGGCGCTCGCGGCGTGCGCGGTGTGGTGGTTGAGGCGTCGCCGGACGCGCTTGGCGCTTTAAGCCGGTCGCCCGTCGGGTGAAGATTAAGAAGGCTCGACGCCGAGACGCGTAGACGCGGGGAAGCGGCTCGAAGTCGTTAACTGACTTCGAG
>DASVSK010000977.1:0-3387 GCA_036388135.1 Pyrinomonadaceae bacterium
CGTTCGCTGCTAAGGCCAGCGCCGCCGGGGGCGCGCGCCGCGCTCGCAGGTGTTCGAGCGCCGCCAGCGAGCGCGCGTAGAGCAGCGCGTCGCCCGTCGCCTCCACCGCCGCGTCGTCGCAGGCGTGCTCGCGCTCGGCGCGGATGCGCCGCGAGAGCCACCAGGCCGCCGGGTGGTAGAAGAGCAACGTCTCGGCCGCCGTCTGCAAGAGGTTGACGGCGTAGTCGTGGCGGCGCACGTGCGCCAACTCGTGCGCGAGCACGGCCTCCAACTGCTGCGGCGTGAGCCCCAGCAGCGCGCCGGCCGGGATGAGTATGATGGGCCTCAGGTGTCCCACGACCGTCGGCACTTCGACCAGCGCCGACTGGCACAGGCGCACCGCGCGCGGAACGCGCAGCCGCCCCGACACGCGGGCGAGAAGTTCCTCGAAACGTTCGGGCACCGGCCCGGCGCTGCGCCTCAGCCGCAGCACCAGAAGCCACGCGCCGGCGAAGCGCGAGCCGAGCAGCAGCACGCCGGAGAGCCACGCGCAGACGAGCCACGGCAGCAGCGCCGCCAGCCGGGACTCGGCCCAGCCGCGGAGGCCCGCGCCGTCGGCGACGTCCGCCACCCCGGGGCCGTTCGGCGCGAGCGCCGCGGGCTCATTGCCCGCCCGCGGCGCCCGCCCGCCCGCGCTTACCGAGTCCGCCCACGTCCCCTCCGACGCGACGTACTCGCGCGCGAACAGTCCCCGCGGCGAGCGCGCCGACAGGCAGGCCGTCGCCAGCGGCAGCAGCAGCAGCAGCAGGAGCGCCGCGACCGCCACCGCGTAACGGACGTTGGCCCCGGCCCTCGCCGCCACCGCGGCGAAGCAGGCGTAGAGCGCGCCCACCAGCAGCCCCTGCCACAGCGAGTGGACGAGCGCCCACCCGGCCGCGTCGAGCAGCCCGCGCGCCGCGAAAGAGAGTTCCGTCGTCAACGCCGCCCCCTTTCCAGCTCGTCGAGCATCCGCCTGATCTCGTCCAGCTCGTCGGCGGTGGCGCGTTCGGTCGAGAGGGCCTGCATGACGAGCTTCTTCGCCGACCCGTCGAACGCCTTCCGCAGAAGGTCGCCGACCAGACGGCGCTGCGTCTCGTCCTCCGGAGCGGCGGCCTCGTAGCGGTGCGCTCGCTCGCTCTCGTCCCTCACGACTAAACCCTTCTCCGCCATGATCTGCATGAACTTGAGGACGGTCGTGTAGCCCGTCGTCTTGCTCTCCCCTAACGTCTCGAAGACTTCCCGCACGGTGCTGGGGCCGCGCCTCCAGAGCACCTTGAGGATTTCCAGTTCCGCGTCCGTCGGGCGCGGCAGTTCAGCTTCAGGCATTGCGCAATACCTCTTCAGACTCAAGTCGACGGGCAGGCTACTACGAAGAAGTTCGTACTGTCAACGAAAATCTTCGTACTTCCCGCCGCGGCGTCAGTTTCAAGCTGCTAAATGAGAGAATGGTTGGCCTTAATGCGGGGAAGAATCCGCAGGCGAGAGGAAAATGGCTCCCGCCTCATCTTTCCGGCTTCGGCCTTCCGGAGTCACCAGCGTTGGTGCGCCGGGTGGCCGGGGCGGACGGCGACGAAGGTGCCGCGGCAGGTGGCGCAGGTCTTCCCGCCGGCCGTGAGCGCGGCCTCGACGACGGCGCGCTCCTCGGTCGATTCGACGACGCGCGCGCTCAGGTGGAGCGTCGCGTCGGTCGGCGTCGGGCGCAGGAGCTTGACCGAGTACTCGGCGGTGACGGTGGTGGGCGCGCGCTCCGCCCCGGCGCGGCGCATGAAGTGGTAGGCGGCCGCCCAGTTCGCGTGGCAGTCGAGCAGCGCGCCGATGATGCCGCCGTTGAGCACGCCGGGGAACGCCTCGTACTGCGGCTCGGGCCGCCACTCGCAGACGACCTCGTCGCCCTCGCCCGAGGGGAAGCTCCGCACGTGCAGTCCCTTCTCGTTCGCCGGGCCGCACCCGAAACACGCGCTCCGCGGCGCGTACATCTCTTGCAGACTCAGTTCGTTCATAAAAGAAGTAGTCAGTAGTCAGTAGTCGGTAGTCAGTAGAAAAAACATCGGGAGTCCGGCGGCCAGTCTGAAAGCGGCAGCGCCCGGAGGGCGGAGCCTACTGTCTACTGACTACTGTCTACCGACTACTGCTCCGTCGTCGGGTCGGCGGAGGTGGCGGGCTGCCCCTTGCGGTCGGCGGCGCGCACGGTGCCGCTCTCGTCGATGAAGAAGGAGCGGCGGCCCGTCTTGCCGTAGGTCTTGGGCGTGGCCGTGGCCTCGAACTTGTCGGCGCTGGCGTTCAGCTCGACCTTGTACTCCTGCTGTTCGAGGAAGTCCTTCTCCAGCAGCTCCGCCGCGATCAGCTCTTCGAGCGTGCCGAAGCGCTCCTTCTTCATCTCGTTCCTGTAGGACAGCTCGGCGGACGCGATGCGCTGGAGCGTGTAGACGGCCGTGGCCTCGCCCATGATGACGGGCGCGTCCTTGACCGCGACCGTCATCGCCGCCGCGTAAGACCTGACGAGCGAGAGCGGCACGCGCATCTCGTGCAGCAGGACGTCGCCCTCGTTCGTCACCTCGTAGGAGGCGGGCGCGTACTCGGCCGCCTCGAGCTGCGCGAGCAGGGCGCGCACTAGAGCGTCCGTGCTCTCGGCCGAGCGCTTCCTCGTCTCGTCCACGACGCGCCTCATGATGGCGTCGGAGACGAAGAGGTGGACGAGCTTCTGCTTGGCCTGCCAGGAGGTCGAGTCGCGGTAGGCGTTCGAGGCCGCGAGCGTGCGGCGCGACGCGAACGAGTCGACGCAGTGGCGGACGGCGCGCAGCTCGCCGACGACGAGGAAGTTGTTGACGATGACGTAGGAGATGCCGTCGGACGCGCCGAGGGTGTGAATCTCGAACCCCTCGCGCCTCTCCGGCGCGGCCGCCGGCACGCCCGGCGAGACGAAGCCGAGCGCGACGAAGACGCGCGGCAGTATCTCGCGCATCTTCGCCGTGTCGTTGAGCGAGGCGACGAAGAGCGGGCCCGGCTCCGCGTCGCGCTCCTCCTTCTTCTCCTCCGACCCGCCGCCGCGCGGGCCCATCCTGAAGTCGCGCGCGTCGAGCGGCATGCTGAGCGCCACCTCGTTGCCGAGCGATGGCAGCAGGTCCTCCTTGAACTTGAAGCCGAAGAGCTTCTCGACGGAGGCGACGACCTCGTCGGCGCTCGGCTGCCGCTCGGCCTTCTCGTCCTCGCCCGCGCCTTCGCCGCCCCACGAGGCGACGACCGACATCGGGTTGACGGACGCGGCCCCGAGCGTCGAGTTGTAGACGTGCCCCCAGTCGAGCGAGCCGGCGACGAACAGCTCCGAGTCGGCGGGCGCGACCTCGGCCGACGCGGCCGTGACGGGCGGCC
>DASVSK010000978.1:0-2475 GCA_036388135.1 Pyrinomonadaceae bacterium
GCCGCCCTAGTCTTCGTCGCGGAAGACGCGTTCGAGCGGCGTCATGCCGCGGTCGTTGAACTGCGGGACGGGCGGGCGCGCGGCTTCGGGCAGGGCGAGCGGCCGCGTCGCGTTCGGGCCGAGCGGCGCGTGCGGGGCAACCCCGGCCGCGGCGGAGAGGTTCAGAGTGGTCGTGCGCGGCGGCGCGCGCCGGAGCAGGGCGGGGAAGAGGTGGAACCACTGCGCGTAGCCCACGCCCATCCCGAGCGCCCAGAAGGCGAAGCGCCCGAAGACGCCGAGGTCGTCCGCGTGGAAGACGAACGCGGCGGCGGAGCCGAGCGGGAACGAGAGCAGGAACATCAGCGCCTCGATGGGCGAGCTCGGCGCGCCGGAGAAGAAGAGCGTCGCGTGCTCGCCCGGCATGATGGAGTAGACGACGAGCAGCGTGGTGCAGAGCAGCAGCCACGGCTTCCGCAGGTTGTCTTGAAAAGGGTTCTGCATCGCACTTCCCTCCCGCCCGGGGCCGGGCGTACCTCTCGACTTATCGAACCGGCGGGGCTTTAGACACCGCGCCGCCCGGCCTTGTTCCGCGGCCTTCCGGGGCGCAAGAAACCAGGGCGAGGACGTTCTACAGCCAGCCGGCAGGTTTCGCAACAAAAATGCCGCCGGCACGTCTAAATCCGCCGAGATTTTTTTGAGGAGATAAGGGATGCGTACCTCCAGAGACCTGCTGTGCCTCTTCTTCGGCCTCGTGCTGGCGGCGCTCGTGACGGCGACGGCCAGCGCGCAGGGCGTCATCGTCCCCGGCCCCTGCCGCCGCTGCCCCGCGCCGCCGCGCCCCGTCCCCGTGACGATGCCGCGCGCACTGCCCGTCAAGTCCATCAAGATCGACACCAAAATCGCCGCGCAGGTGGCGACCACGCACGTCGAGCAGGTCTTCCGCAACGACACCGACGCCACGCTCGAAGGCACGTACTTCTTCCCCATCCCCGAGTCGGCCTCCATCTCGGAGTTCGCCATCTGGGAGGGCGAGCGCCGGCTGGTCGGCGAGGTGCGCTCGCGCGAGGAGGCGCGCCGCATCTACGACGAGATCGTGCGCCGCCAGCGCGACCCCGGCCTGCTCGAATACGCCGGGCGCGACCTCTTCCAGGCCAGCGTCTTCCCCATCCCGCCGCACTCGGACAAGCGGCTTGAGCTGACCTACACGCAGGTCCTGACGGCCGAGGGCGAGACGGTCTCGTACCGCTACCCGCTCGGGACGGGGCGCAACGTCGCGCCGATTACGGGGAGCGTCTCGGGCAGCGTCGAGGTGGAGGGGCGCGAGGCGCTGCGCAACGTCTACTCGCCGAGCCACGAGATAGACGTCGCGCGCTCGGGCGAGCGGCGGGCGCGCGTCTCCTTCGAGTCGGGGGCCGGGCGCGAGCCGCAGGACTTCCAGCTCTTCTACACGCTCTCGAACGCCGAGTTCGGGATGACGCTCCTGACGCACCGCGAGCCGGGCAAGCAGGGCTTCTTCCTCCTGACCATCTCGCCGAAGGACGACGCGGCCGAGCAGGAGTACGCGGCCAAGGACGTCGTCTTCGTCCTGGACACCTCCGGCTCGATGGACGCGGCCGGGAAGATGGAGAAGGCGCGCGCCGCGCTCCTCTTCGGCGTCCGCTCGCTTCGCCCGTCCGACCGCTTCAACGTCATCAACTTCGCGACCGAGGAGCACCTGATGACGACGGGGCTCCTCCAGGCCGACGCGCAGGGCCGCGCGACGGGCGAGCAGTTCATCTCGCAGCTCAAGCCCACCGGCGGCACGAACATCAACGGCGCGCTGCTGGCCGGGATGGCGCAGTTCGACCGCGCCGAGCGGCCGCGCTTCCTCGTCTTCATGACGGACGGGCTCCCCACGGTCGGCGAGACGAAGGTCGAGCGCATCGCCGAGAACGCCCGCGCGGCGCGCGTCCCCGGCGTGCGGCTCTTCACCTTCGGCGTCGGCTACGACGTCAACACGGCGCTCCTCGACAAGCTGGCGGCCGAGAACGGCGGCGTGGCCGAGTACGTCGAGCCGAAAGAAGACCTCGAAGTCAAGGTCTCGAACTTCTTCACGAAGATCAACTACCCCGTGCTGACCGGCCTCAAGCTCGACATGGGGGGCGTCGAGACCGACCTCGTCTACCCGCGCGAGATGCCGGACGTCTTCCGCGGCACGCAGGTCACGCTCATCGGCCGCTACCGCAACCCGTCCGACATGGGCGGCGTCGACCTCCGCCTCAGCGGCCGGACCGGCAGCCGCGAGCGCTCCTTCGTCTACAACAACCTGAGCTTCCCCCTGCGCGCGGAGCGCAACGACTTCCTGCCGCGGCTGTGGGCGACGCGCCGGGTCGGCTGGCTGATGGAGCAGATACGCACCAACGGCGAGCAGAAGGAGCTGACCGACGAGATCGTCGACCTCGGCACGCGCTACGGCATCGTCACGCCCTACACCTCCTACCTCGCGCTCGAAGAGAA
>DASVSK010000979.1:0-4115 GCA_036388135.1 Pyrinomonadaceae bacterium
TTCAACCTCTTCGTCGCGCTCGGGGCCGTCTGCGCCATCGTCGGCTTCATGCGCATGAACGACCCGCGCACGAGGAACGTGGGCGGGGAGCCGCTCGACTGAGACGCCCGCGCCCTTAAAAAGAGGAGCCCCGGCCGTCGGCCGGAGAGGCTTTAATCACACGGACAGGGAGGCACAGCTAAGATGATTAGCTGTGCCTCCCTGTCCGTGTGGGCAAACTCTTGCCGGCCATGAACCGACCCGGCGGGCGGGGCGGTCAGAGCCCCCTCAGCGCGCGCGCGGCCTCGACGGCGTAGTAGGTGAGGATGACGTCGGCCCCCGCGCGGCGTATCCCCGTCAGCGTCTCCAACATCGCGCGCCGCTCGTCTATCCAGCCGCGCTCGGCGGCGGCCTTGAGCATCGCGTACTCGCCCGAGACGTGGTAGGCGGCGAGCGGCAGGTCGAAGCGCTCGCGCACCATGCGCAGGATGTCGAGGTAGGCGACGGCCGGCTTGACCATCAAAAAGTCCGCCCCCTCCACCACGTCCAGCTCGGCCTCGCGCATCGCCTCGCGCGCGTTGGCCGGGTCCATCTGGTACCCGCGGCGGTCGCCGAACGCGGGCGCGCTGTCGGCCGCCTCGCGGAAAGGGCCGTAGAAGGCCGACGAGTACTTCACCGCGTACGACATGACGGCGACGTGCTCGAAGCCGGCCTCGTCCAGCCCCTCGCGTATCGCGCCGACTTGGCCGTCCATCATCGCCGACGGCGCGACGATGTCCGCGCCCGCCGCGGCCTGGCTGACGGCCGTGCGCGCGAGCAGCTCCAGCGACTCGTCGTTCAGCACCTCGCCCCCGCGCACAACCCCGCAGTGGCCGTGCGAGGTGTATTCGCACAGGCACGTGTCGGCGACGACGACCATCTCCGGGACGGCGCGCCGCACGGCGCGTGCGGCCTCCTGCACGACGCCGCGCTCGGCGTAAGCGCCCGTGGCGGTCTCGTCCTTCGACTCCGGCAGCCCGAAGAGGATGACGCCGGGGACGCCCGCCTCGAAGGCCGCCTCGGCCTCGCGCGCGACCTGGTCGACCGAGAGGTTGAAGACGCCCGGCATCGACGGGACCTCGCGCCTCACGCCCTCGCCCGGGCACGCGAACAGCGGCAGGATCAGGTTCTCCGGCGACAGCCGCGCCTCGCGCACCATCGCGCGCACCCCCTCGCGCCGCCTCAGCCGTCTCGGACGATGGATCAGGTTAGACATCCACAAAACTCACTTTCAAAGACATTCACGCCCGCGGCGACGGAGGCGGCCGCAGGCGTGAATGATACGTGCTCCCCCCGCCCCGCGCAAACGACCCGCCCTCCGCACGGGAGTGTCTAAATCAAAGTTGTGCCGTAAGCCGTCGGCACGAGCCGATGCCCCCATTGTGAAGCCATGGAAGACCGGACCACCTACGGCCGCACCGCCCCTGGCAGCCAACGCTATAAGTGCCGCGCCCGCGTCCGCGTCTACACGCCGGAGCCCTTGCCCTGGGCTACGGCGATGAAGTTAAGCACGAGGCCGTAAGTCCCTACCTGGACGGCACGAACTTCCGCCGCATCGGGCGCATCCTCAGGCGGGCAGTAGTCAACTGCTTTGCTGCCTTCGTCGTCTAGCTGGCGGGTGAGGGCTTTTAGGATAGCTCTGGCTTCGGATTTATCCTTTGCTCGTCTGACAACCTTGCGGCGTTTGCCGTGCCCATCAGTAATCGTTACCCGCGCAAACCCTTGAGATTTCTCGTTTTGCCCGATGTAGCCTCGCCTGTGATTAGGCATTGTGTCATCCTTTCGGAAATGACACGTTGAATGACACGTTGAACCTAAAAACCTGTCTGAAACGCCGTTTTTAGAAGTTGTCGTTACTTGACCTTGCCCCCCAAACCCTTATAATTTACCCCCTCCACCGTGGCGGGGTAGCTCAGCCGGTTAGAGCGTGGGATTCATAACCCCAAGGTCGGGAGTTCGAGTCTCCCCCCCGCTACCACCATTTTCAACGTTTTACGGCCGCCAGTTTTGGCGGCCGTTCCTCTTGTGTGGGGACTTCCGCGTCGGTCTCTCTTTTCTTCGCCAGCGACTCCTGACCGAGGGCGTGGAGGAGGAGAGCGGCCGCAGCAAGGTCAAAGACTTGCAGTTTGAGAAATTCGTTGAGATGTTCTCTGCCCCTCCGTTCCCGCTGTTCGTTGCACAGCTCGAAGTTACCCTACAGTCGGAGCAGGAGGCGCGACTGCTGAAGCACTTCCGGCTCGACCCGCGGCGCGTGAAATTCGGGCCAGCGCGCCCTGACCTGCTCGAAGTCCTCCCGCCCACAGCGGAGGGCGGCAGGTCGCGGCTGCGCATCTGGGATTTCAAGGCGAACCAGAAGGCTCGTCACGACCATTACATTCAGGTCGCCTACTACTCCTTCCTGCTCGACCACGCCGTCAGAGAGGCCGGACTGGCTTCCGTCGAAGTTGATACGGAGGTCGCCGTCATCTGCTCGCGCGAAGGCACGTCGCCGTTCGAGTTGCGCCCTTACCGCTTGGCGGTGGACGACTTTCTGCGCAACCGCGCGCCAGCACTCTTCGACACGCCTTCAGCCGACGCGCACTTCCACGTGGAGGATCAGTGCTCCATGTGCGAGTACATGGAGCACTGCCGACAGGAGGCGGACGCGCACTACGACCTCTCGCGCGTCACCTACATCAGCTCGGAGTCGAAGCGGAGGCTCCGCGCCGACGGCGTCAGCACGCACCGCGAATTGGCTGCGCTCGCGGACGAGGAACGCATCGAACGGCTTCAGGCGTCGAGCCACGACCTCTCAGTCAACCTCGCGCGCTACGTCTCGGCGGCGCTGGCGCTCGAAGACGGCCTGCCGCGGGGGTTGGGCGCGACGACTCTGCTCATGCCGCGCTACGAGGACGTGAGGGTCGTGCTGTGCGCCGAGCAGGACGCCGTCACACAGACGTGCTTCGCGCTCGGCCTTAAAGGTTATGAAGGTTGGGACGCGAAGAACGGCAAGCCTCTAGGGACTGAGCAAGTGTTCGTCGCGCGCCAGGAGGGCGGGGAGGCGCAAATTCTCCTCGAATTCCTCCGCTCGCTCAACGAACTGCTGAGGCGCGTGGACGCCGAGAACCGCGAGGCATGTGAGAGGTTTCCCTAACCAACTCTGAACGCCGAAAAAGTGTCTCACAAATTTCCTGATCTGGCGAGCAGCCTCCAGTGTTGAGAAAGGCGTGTGACAAACTTATGTTTACAAGCTCTTTAAATGAGCCATGAGCGCGGGCCGCCGCCTGTACTGCTCTTTCAGTCGTTGGAGATACTTCTGCCACTCGTTAATCTGTCCCGAGTGGGCGTAGGCGGCCTTTGCACGGCGGAGCCAGTCGGCGGCTGCCGGATAAAGGCTGCTCTTCGTAGGCGCGATCAGCGCCGCGGCATGTTTGACGCTCGCGCTGATGACCCACTCCGGGCGTCGCGTGATGAGCGCGTCGGCTACGGTCGCTGCGACATCGTTCTCCTGAGCGTGCTTGTCCGCGAGGCGGATGGCCGCGTCCCACTCCTGCTCCTCGATGAGCACTTCGGCAAGCGGCTGTTTGTCGTAGAATTTCTCCAGAGACGACATGGCCTTGGGCTTCAGCTTGGCCCAGCCCCGCCCGGCCAGCCGCTTGAGCGTCCGCCAGAGGTCGAGTGAGGGAGCTTCGCGGAAGGCCGCGAGCCAGGCTTCGAGCGCCTGCTTGGTGCGCCCCTGCGCCTCTTCGATGGTGCCGAGCCAACGGCCGAGGGATGCCTTGTGCCCCTTGAGCCGCAGGCCGTGCTCGCCGACGCGAATGGCTTCGTCCAAGTGGCCGGAGTCGCGCAGGCGCTGCGCGAGCGTGAGGGCGTCGCCCGCGTCCGTGAGGCGTTTAAGGGCGTGGGGGACGGCTTCGGACGCGCGGCCGAGACTTAACAGCTTGAACGCATAGCGCAGGTACTCGCCCGCGCTCAGGCAGAGCGCGAGGTAGTCGTCAGTTCGCCCCTGCCGTTCTAGGACGTTGAGTTTCGCGCGCGTCAGAACCTGAACCGGGTCTTCCGGCGTCCACCCGGACGCGTACCATTCATCTTCGTCCGTCTCCACGTCGGCATCCTCA
>DASVSK010000980.1:0-1689 GCA_036388135.1 Pyrinomonadaceae bacterium
TCTATCGACAGGAAGAACGCCGCGCTCACGTTGTTACGCTTCACGTCGCGGCAGGCCGCGTTCGCGCCGCACGACTCAATCTCGTTCGTCCAGAAGGCGAGCCCCGGGGCGTCCGGCTCGCGCGAGAGGAAGTCGCGGTAGTGCTGCGTGACGAAGAAGGCCGAGTTGTCCGCGAGGTTCTGCCCAGCGTTCACGCCGTTGGGCAGGTCGACGGTGAGCCCGCCCGTGACGTAGGCGACCTGCCCCGCGGAGGAGGTCAGACGCACGCTGTACTCGCCGGGCGGCGTCAGGAGGCTCGGGCTGATGTCGAAGCTGATGACCGGGATGCCGAAGCCGTTGAGCTGCTGGACGTTCGAGACGCCGATGAAGGGCGAGTTGACGGTGACGCCCGTCACCGTGCCGGCCGGGGCGAGGTTCAGGTTGTCGCCGCCGATGAGGATGGTCGCCGGCTGCCCCGGCACGATGGGGACGGCGACCGTCGAGAGCTGGAAGCTGGTGCCGGTGCCGATGAAACTCGGGTTAAAGGCCGAAAGCCCGGTCGTGACGCCGGCGCTAAGCGTCGCCGTCCCTTCGGAGACGACCGTAACCGTCCCCAGGTCGGACGTCAGGAAGGCCGGCCGCTGGCTGAGCGCGGTCGCGGGGTAGCCGCCGCCGTTCGACCCAATCTGCCTGACCAGCACGGGCTGGTCTAAATGCTCGGCCGTGACGCGGTACTGCCCCGGCGGGAGGCCGTCGATGCGGTAGTTACCCTCGGAGTTCGCGACGTTGCCCGCGTAGACGCGCCCCGTCGAGACCTCTTCGGCGAAGACGTGCGCGCCGAAGGCGGCCGTCCCCGTCGCGGCGTTGTAGCCGACGCGCCCCGCGATGCTCCCGAGCCCGGAACGCGGGCCGTAGATGGCGCGGATGCCCGCCACGTCGTCCGTCGAGAGCGTGCGCGTCGTGAAGTTCGGCAGGTTGTAGGTGCCGTTCGTCCCCTGCTGCGGCTGCATCGAGGCGGCGACGACGCCCGAGTGTTCGAGCCCGAGCATGTGGCCGATCTCGTGGACGAAGGTCGATTCGAGGTCGTAGCTGTCGGCCGTCCCGTCGGTCGAGAAGAAACTCGCCACCTCCGTCGAGGAGCCCGGCGGGAGTCTCGTCACGCTCGGGTTGAGCGCCATGTCGGCCTCGGAGAGGTTACCGGCGGAGTCGAACTCGACGCGCGACCTGCCCGGGACCATCCCCGTGGTCGTCGGGAAGAGCCTGTGGTTGGCGGGGGTGTCGGCGATGGTGATGAGGTTGACGTTGTCGTCGACCGCGTCCTGGGCGCCGCTCGTGGTGACGATGAACTGGAGGTTGGAGGCCAGCGCCCAGCGCGAGAGGGCGCGCCGCGCGGCCAGAACGACCTGGTCGCCGGTGGCGCGGACGTAGGACGGCGGGCTGCTGAGCGAGGTCGAGAGCGCGACCCTGATGCTCGTCGTCGGCCACCTGACCTGCGTCGTGGCGGCCGTGTTCGTGTACTGAAGCGTGTAGGCGCGCGGCCGCGCGGCCGGCGCGAGTATAAGTGCCGCTAGGACGAGAAGCGTGGCGGTCAGACGCATGAATCACCCCTTGACAGACGGATGCGGGTTAAGAGAACGGACCGGCGGGGAGTGTCTTCTTCGCTGGTGGGGCCGAAGGCCGCTCGCGCGGCGCTTGCAATCATAGCAGGGC
>DASVSK010000981.1:0-4502 GCA_036388135.1 Pyrinomonadaceae bacterium
GCCCTGCGTCTTGATGTTGTCGAGCCCCCAGAGCACGAGCGCCATCGTGCGCGGCGCGCGGACGTGCTCGGCGCGGTGGCGTTCGAGCAGGAGGTTCACGACGCGCTCGGCGCGCGCGAACGCGGCGTGCGAGGGGACGGCGTAGGGGTTGATGGCGTGCGTGTTCCGACCCGTCGGCAACACCGACGGATTCTGCACGATGTCCGCGCCCGGGCCGGGCTCGACGTACTCGCCTCGGAGCGAGCGCGCCAGCCCGTCCAGCTCGCCGCTCGTGCGCAACTGCTCCTCGATTCCGCCCAACAGCTCGAAGACCTTGCGCGACTCGGCCGGCTCGACCCGCGCCCGCGCTTGAAGCCGCCGACAGGCGCTCTCCACGCCGTCGCGTAGAAAGACCTCGACCGACTCGCGCACGACCTCGTCAACGCGCGCGAGCGTGCGCCACCCCCCCTCCGACTTGTCGGCCAGCAGTTTGTCGTAGCCGCCGAGGCCGAGCCCTTCTGAGACGAGGTCGGTGAGGGCGCGCGCGCCGCACTCCGGGCGGTCGAAGGAGGCGACCATGCGCAGCAGGTCGGCGCACTCGCGCCCGCCCGCCGCGCGGCCGAAGACGTGCAGCCCCGTCGGGATGAGACGCTGTTCGACCTCCAGGAGTCGCTCCCAGAGTTCGAGGACGCGCCGGTCTCTCTCTTCGACTGACTCGTTCATGTAAGTAACGCCGGGTGGCGTCGCGTGTTACCGACTCGCGTTGACCGCTTCCGTCAACGCGCCCTCCGTCAACATCTGCGGCAGCCGCGCGTAGACGCCGCCGAGCGCGTCGGCCAGAAAGCGCCCCTCGCCGTCGGCGGTGAAACGGCCCTGCGTGTCCACGACGAGGGAGGCGACGCCCGCCTCCGCGAGCGACGCGCCGAGCGACAGAATCTCGCGCCGGATGCGCGCGCGCCGCGCCGGGACCTCCTCGGAACTCTTCCCGGCCAGCGGGACGTTCGCGCGCCCGTCGGTGAAGACGACGAGGCGGACGCGCCTTGACCCTTCCGCGGACGCGCGGCGCGCGACGTCGAGCGCGCGCAGGAGGCCCGCGGCGAGCGGCGTCGCGCCGCCGACCGGCAGCGCGTCGAGCAGCGCGCGGGCGCGCGACGCCGAGGCCGACGGCGCGAGCAGAAGCTCGGAGCCGCCCCCACGGAAGACGACGAGGGCGACGCGGTCGCGGTCGACGTACGAGCGCCGGAGGAGCTGCGCCAGCGCGCCCTTCGCCTGCGCGATGCGGTTGGCGGCCATGCTGCCCGACGTGTCGACGAGGAAGACGAAGAGCGTGCCCGCGCGCGCCCTGAACCGTTTGAAACGCAGCGCCTCCGGCTCGACGCGTACCCCGACTTCGACGCGAGCCGCCACGCCGGGAGTGCGTGCGGCGTGCGACGCGCGACGGACGGCCGCGGCGCGCAGCGTCGCGTCGAGCGCGACACTTCCACTTTCAGTCTTCGACGCGGACGCGCCCGCGTAACGCCCGCGCGCGGAGAACGTCGAGCCGCGCGGGCTCGCGCGTCGACGCGAAGGCGCGGACGCCCGTCGCGCGGGACGCGGCGGCGCGGACGCTTGCCCCGGCAGCGCTTCCGGCCTGAGCCCGACTTCGGCGGGCGGCACGACGGACTCCCCCGCAAAGTCGCCGGGACTGCCGCGCCCGTCGGCGCTCGGCTCGACGCGGCGAGTCGAGCTTCCCCCTTCGGAGTCGCCGCGAGCGCCGACGCGGCCCGCGCCGCCTACGGTCGTCTTTTCATCAATGGCGGCTGCCTCTTCATCAAAGCCCGCGGGCGGCCTGCGCGCTTTACCGCCGCCGCCTTCCGATTCCGGCTCCCCGCCGTCCCGGCCGAAAAGCTCCTCGGCCGTCCGCTCGACGCGAGCGCCGCCGCCGCCCTGTTCGAGCGGGTCGCGGCGGAGCCTGTGCCGGAGCGCCAGAGGCGCGACCCGCTTAACGTCCGACGCCGAGACCGACCCGCGCCCTTCCAACGCGGCCAGAGCGCGGGCGGCGCGCGCGACCGTGATCTCGCCGCGGTGCCCGTCGACGCCGAGCCGCAGGCAGAGTTCGGCTATCTGCCTGAGAACCGCGCGCGAGACTTTCACGCCCGCGAACCTGCCGGCGGCGCGCACGACGCGGCGTCGGAGACGCGCCTGCTCGCCCTCGCGCGCGGCGTTGAAGGCGGCGGGGTCTTCGTCGAACGACTCGCGGTGCTCGACGATGAGGACGCGGCTTTCGAGGTCGCGCTCGGTCACGACCTCGACGCAGAGGCCGAAGCGGTCGAGGAGCTGCGGCCGCAGCTCACCCTCTTCCGGGTTGCCCGAGCCGACGAGGACGAAACGCGCGGGGTGCTCGGCCGAGACGCCCTCGCGCTCGACGCGGTTGCGGCCCGTCGCGGCGACGTCGAGCAGGAGGTCGACGAGGTGGTCTTCGAGCAGGTTCACCTCGTCGATGTAGAGGAAGCCGCGGTTGGCGCGCGCCAGCAGACCCGGCTCGAACGACTTAACGCCTTCGCGCAGCGCGCGGCCGAGGTCGATGGTGCCGCACACGCGGTCTTCGGTCGCGCCCAGCGGCAGCTCGATGACTGGGACGGCCCGGCGCTCGCGCCCGAGCCCCGCGCCCGACGCGACCGCGGCGGCGCACACGTCGCACAGCGCGTCGGCGTCCGCCGGGTCGCAGTTGCAGGCGCAGCCTCGCGCGACGTCGAGCGACGGCAGGAGGTCTGCGAGCGCGCGCACGGCCGTCGACTTACCCGTCCCGCGGTGCCCCGTGACGAGCACCCCGCCGACCGAGGGGGCGACGACGTTGAGCAGCAGCGCCAGCTTCATCTCCTCCTGGCCGACGATGGCCGTGAAGGGGAAGACGGGCCGCGCGGCCGCGCGCTTCGCGCTTCGCTTGTGGGCGGGACGGACTGTCATTGTGGTCTGGAACAAGAAAGAGAACCGAGGAGCGGGGAGGATTATAAACGGTTCGGGGCGGAACGGAAGAAATTTCTTAAAAGACGCCGCGCCCCTCGTCGGCCGGGGCGCGCGGCCGGGGTCAGGGCTCGATGGACATTCTGAGGACGCTTGCGAGCGGGCGGCGCGTGACCTTGCCGTCTTTGCCGACGATGACGACCTGGTTGTTTTCGACCGTCACGCGGCGGACGCCGCCCATGTCGCGCTCGAGCGTCTCGCCGTCCTTCAGGACGATGACGAGCCTCTGCGCCGTGACGGCGGGGGGCGGCGTCGGGGGCGGGGCGGGCGTCGGCGCGGCCGTCTCGGAACCTCTCGCCTCGGCGTTCTCACGCGACGAAGCGCGCCGCGGCGGGCGGCTCCCGCGGCGTCGCGGCGGGTTGGTCGGGCTCGGGGCGGGCGCGGCCTCGGTCGTGGAGCCCGCGGACGACTCCTCCGCCGGGCGCGTCGCCGTCGTTCTGTCCTCGTCGGGTCGCGCGGCGGTCGTGCCGGGGCGCGACCTCGAAGGCGGGTTGCGCGTCCCCCTGCCGCGCCGGGAGGTGGCGGTGCCGCCGCCGCGCCCCGAAGACCTCTCGGGCGTCGGCGTCGCGGCCGGGCGCGCCGCTTCCCTCGCCTCTTCGGCGGGCGTAGGCTCCGGCGTCGGCTCGTCGATGCGCGCGCCGGTCGCGGTCACGCGGCGCGTGTTCCCGCCGCGTGGCCCGGCCGGGGAGAGGGTCGGCTCGGGGCGCTCGGGCGCGTTAGCCAGCTCGGACGGCGCGGGCACGAACGAGCCGCCGAAGCGGATGGTGTAAGAGCCCTCGGCGTCGCCGACGGCGCGCGCTTCGACGCGGAGGACGAGCGACTCTTCCTTGCGTATGTAGAAGCTCTTGGAGAGCCGCGCCGGGTCGCCGAAGAGTGTGAACTTGAGGAGCGGGCGGAAGGTCGTCGCCGTGAACACGTCCACGTCGCCGATGAGCTGCGAGGTTTCGAGCGTGACCGTGAGGTCGCCCTCCGTGCCGCGGAAGGTGTAGAAGTGGCGCGTCCGGCGCGGGTCGCCCACGTCGCGCGGCGAGATGCGTCCGCTGACCTCGCCCGCGAAGACGGGCGTGGGGAAACCGGCGTCGCCCGACTGCGCGCGGAGCGGAGCGGCGGCCGCGCAGAGCAGCAGCACCGCGGCGAAAGCCCGGCGGAATGCGCGCGAGTCTGGAAGGGAGTTTTGAAGCATCGGAACTGCCCCCGCGGGAGTGCCGAGTTTACCAGCCGCCGCGCGCCGCCACAAACGACACGCGGCGGCGCGAGACTTCGGAAAGCAGGACGAGAAAAGACCCGGCCGGGGCGCTTTCGCCTCTCGGCCGGGTCTCCTGTGTGGCTGATGCGGAAGGGGGGACTCGAACCCCCACGAGTTACCTCACACGCCCCTCAAACGTGCGCGTCTACCAGTTCCGCCACTTCCGCTCGGGGTTTGTCAAAAGCAGACTAACAAATAACGGCCGCGCCGTTCAAGTCGCCCTCCGGCCGGAGGCCGAAAAGGCGCTTACCGACTTATTGCGCGGGGCTCGCCG
>DASVSK010000982.1:0-3530 GCA_036388135.1 Pyrinomonadaceae bacterium
CGCCTCGCCGACGGCCCCGACGAGGTACACGCCGAGGCCGTCGCCCGCATGGAGCTGGCTAAATACGAAGTAGACAGTAGACAGTAGTCAGTAGACAGTAGCGCTCCGCGTCGCGGGCGCTGTCGCGTTCAGACTGACGGCCCGGCTGATGAAGGGTTTTCTACTGACTACTGACTACTGACTACTGTCTACTGTCTTATGACGTGCGGAAAGTTTCGGGAGGTGAGATGCGGGAGGTCGCGAGAATCGGGAGCCAGCTCAAGCGCGCTTCGGAGGGCGGCGCGTGGCACGGGCCGGCGCTGTTGGAGCTGCTCGCCGACGTGCCGGCCGCGCAGGCCGCGTCGAGGCCGCTCGCGGGCGCGCACGGCATCTGGGAGATAGCCCTCCACGTCGCGGCGTGGCAGGGCTTCGCGACGCGGGCGCTCGAAGGCGAGCCCATGCCGTCGAACCTACCGGCCGGCGAGGACTGGCCGCCCGTCACGGACGCGAGCGAGGGAGCCTGGCGCGCCGCGGTGGCGAACCTGCGCGAAGTCAACAAACGCCTGCGCGATGCGGTGCGCAGACTCTCGGATGAGGATTTAGAGAAAATAGTCGGCGGGCGGGAGTACACGGTCTATTTCCTGCTCCACGGCGTCGTCCAGCACGGCCTCTATCACGCGGGCCAGATAGCCCTGCTGAAGAAGGCTTCGGCCTGAGACTTGAGCCGCGGGGCGCACGGGCTCGCGGCGGAAAAATTATGAGCAGCACTTCCGAAGACGGCGGCCGCACGCGCACGTTCAGTTGGGAAGACCCGCGGGCGCTGGCGGCGGCGGCGCGCGGCCTCTCGGGGATGGAGTTTCTGCGGAAGGTGGCCTCGGGCGAGCTGCCGCGCCCGCCCATCAGCGCGCTGATGAACTTCGGGCTGGCCGAGCTGGAAGAGGGGCGCGCGGTCTTCACGGTCGAGCCCGCCGAGTATCACTACAACCCCATCGGCGTCGTCCACGGCGGGCTGGCGGCCACGCTGCTCGACTCGGCGATGGGCTGCGCGATTCACACGACGCTGCCGGCGGGCGCGGGCTACACGACGCTGGAGGTGAAGGTCAACTACGTGCGCCCGCTGACGGCCGAGACCGGCGAGGTGCGCTGCGTGGCCGAGGTCATCCACGTCGGCGGCCGCACCGCGACGGCCGAGGGCAAGGTCTTAGACGCCGACGGCAAACTCTACGCGCACGCCACCACGACCTGCATCATCTTCAGGAATTGATTCATTGATTCATTGATTCATTTGTTCATCGGTTCATTTAGACATTGAATCAGTGAGCCGATGCGACAATGAACAAATGAACCGATGAACAAATGAACCGATGAACAAATGAATCAGTCGTCCGACACGCGACCCGTGCGCGACAGCGAGCGGCTCGACTGGGAGTCGCTCGCGGGCTATCTGCGCGGGCGTCTGCCGGGGCCGGCCGGCGGGGGGTTCGACGCGGACGCGCCTCTCGCGGTCGAGCAGTTTCCGGGCGGCCACTCGAACCTGACCTACCTTTTGCGCTTCGGCGGGCGGGAGTTCGTTCTGCGCCGCCCGCCGTTCGGGCCCGTCCCGCCGAAGGCGCACGACATGGCGCGCGAGTTCCGCATATTACAGGCGCTGCACCCGGTCTACCCGCTCGCGCCGCGCCCCTTCGTGCTCTGCGAGGACGCGGCCGTCGTCGGCTCGGTCTTCTACGTGATGGAGCGTCGGCGCGGGCTGGTGGTGCGCGCGGAGGAGCCGCCCGAACTCGACGGCCGCCCCGCCGAACGCCGGCGCGCGAGCGCGGCGCTGGTGGACGCGCTCGCCGAGCTGCACGCGGTGGACGTGAGCGCGCACGGGCTCGACGCGCTGGGTAAGCCCTCGGGGTTCGTCGGGCGGCAGGTGCGCGGCTGGGCCGAGCGCTGGAAGGGCTCGCAGACGGGCGAGCTGCCCGAGATGGACGCGCTCGCCGCGTGGCTGGGCGAGCGGCTGCCGCCCGACGCGGCGCGGCCGACGCTCGTCCACGGCGACTACAAGCTCGACAACGTGATGCTCGACGCGCGCGACGTGGGGCGCGTCGTCGGCGTCTTCGACTGGGAGATGAGCGCCGTGGGCGACCCGCTCGTCGACCTGGGGATTCTGCTCGGCTACTGGGTACACACGGCGGCGGTCGCGCGGCGCGACTCTGTCGCCACGGTCACCGACCGCGAGGGCTGGTTCACGCGCGAAGAGATTCTCGAACGCTACGGCTCGCGCGCGGGGCCAGACCTCGCGGGCGTCGGCTTCTACGAGGTGTTCGCCGTCTTCAAGCTCGCCGTCGTCCTGCAACAGATATTCTTCCGCTACCGGCGCGGGCAGACCGACGACCCGCGCTTCGCCGCCCTCGGCGAACGCGTCGCGTGGCTCGCGCGCGTCGCCACGAAGCTGGCGGAGAAAGAGTAGGGAGTAGACCGTAGACAGTAGACAGTAGTCGCTCCGCGTGGCGGTGGCTCCCACTTCCAGACTGACTGCTCGGCCTGCGAATGTTTTTCTACTGACTACTGACTACTGACTACTGACTACTGTCTACTGACCAACAGCACTTTGCCGCTGCGGCCGGGGCGCTCGGAGTGTGCGGCGGCGGCGAGGACTTCACCGAGCGGGTACTCGGCCTCGACCGGGGGGACGATCTCGTGCGTCGCCATCGAGCGCATCATCTCGGCGACCGTGGCCTGCTGGCGTTCGGGCGGCGCGGAGCGCATCCACTCGCCGAGCCAGAAGCCGCGCAGCGTGCTCGTCGTGAAGATCATGCGCCCGCCGTCCACCGGCACGGGGCGGCCGGAGAGCAGGCCGTAGACGAGCATCTCGCCGCCGCGCGAGAGCGCGCGCATGACGGCCGCGCCCGTCTCGCCGCCGACCGCGTCGATGGCCTTCGTCAGACCCGCCTTGCCCGTAATCTCCCGGACGCGCTCGGTGATGTCCTCCTCGTCGGTGCAGACGACCTCGTCCGCGCCGAGCGCCTTCAACTCCTCGGCCTGCTCGCGCCTGCGAACGACGTTGATGGTCTTGAAGCCGCGCTGCCGCGCTATCTGCAACACGACGCGGCCGAGCGTCGAGCCGGCCGCGGTCTGCAACAGCCACTCGCCGGGTTCGAGCGCCAGCTCCTCGACGGTCATGATCCACGCCGTCAGGGGGTTGACGACGAACTGCGCCGCCGTCTGGTCGCTGACGCCGTCGGGCACGGGGATGAGCTGCGCGGCGGGGGCGACGACGTACTCGGCCCACGTGCCCGCCACGCCGAGCGGTATCACGCGCTGCCCCGGCCGCAGGTGGCCGACGCCCTCGCCGACTTCGGCGACCTCGCCCATGCCTTCGAGGCCGGGCGTGGCCGGCGGCACGGGCAGCGCGCCGTAGAGGCCGCGCACTGTGAGCAGGTCGGACGGGTTGATGGGTCGGGCGCGCATCCTCACGAGGACCTCGCCGGCCCCCGCCTCGGGGCGCGCCACGTCCTCCACGCGCAGGACCTGTGAAGGGTCGCCGAACTCGTGAAACCTGACGCTTT
>DASVSK010000983.1:0-6338 GCA_036388135.1 Pyrinomonadaceae bacterium
AACCCGCCTCTCCGCGTCTAACGCGTCCACGCCGTGAAGCTTTACTTCGACGACGTGGCGGAGGCCGCCGCCGGCTTCGTCAGCTCCTCGGCCACCGCCTTCGCGCCGTAGACGTCGCGCAGAGCTTCGAGCATCCCGCGCGAGTCGACAGAGATGGCGCGGTTGACCGTCTCGTCGTAGTAGAAGTTGCCGACGAGCGACTGGATGTTGCCGTCGAAGATGAGGCCGAGCAGCTCCATCTCGCGGTTGAAGGTCGGCGAGCCGGAGTTGCCGCCGATGATGTCGTTAGTCGTCACGAAGTTGAAGGGCGCTTTCATGTCGACCGCCGACTTCCGCTCGGCCCAGCGCGGCGCGAGGTTGTAGGGGAACTTGTTGCCGTTCAGCGCCGAGCGCTCGTAGAGCCCGGCGAAGTAGGTGAACGGGCGGACGGTCTTGCCGTTCTCCCTGTAGCCCTTGACCGAGCCGTAGGAGAGGCGCGGCGTGAAGGTCGCGTCCGGGTAGAGGCCCGTCCCCTCCTTCTCGAAGAGGGCGCGCGCGATCTTGCCGTAGGCCGTGCGCTCGACGCCGACGACCTCCTGCTCGTAGCGCTTGCGCAACTCGCGCGACTCGGCGTCGACGTCGCGCGCCAGCGCGATCATCGGGTCGTCCGAAGACTCGACGGCCCTCTTCCCGCCCGCCGCCAGCTCCCTGCGGAACGCCACGTCCTTCAGCCTCGTCCCGGCGATCAGCTCGGCGGCTCGCGCCTCGGGCGTCTTGCCCTTGAGCGCCTTGCGCGTGAGGGCGTGGTCGGGGCCGAGCATCTCGCGCAGGAGCCCGAGCGAGGCGGCCAGCTTCATCTGCTCGAAGTCGTCGTAGAGGGGCGCGGGCGAGTAGAGCGCGGCTTCGAGGCCGGGGCGGCGCGCGTCGGCGTACTCGGGCAGCCGCTCGCCGTCGGGTTTGGCGCTTTCGTCGGCGAGGCGGACGAGCACGCGCGCGTGGTTGAAGAGCACCGTGTTGAAGGCCGTGTTGCTGTAGTCGGCCAGCGTGCCCCCGCCGAGGACGCGGCGCTCGCGCTCGTAGGAGGCGAGCGAGCGGCGCGCCTTCGCTATCGAGTCCCAGGCGTCGCCGTACTCCTTCTCACGGCGCGGGTCGGCGGAGACGTAGGCGCGCAGTCCCGCCTCGCCCCCGCGCTTGCGCGCCATCAGCTCCTTGCCGCGCAGCCCCTCCAACTGCCCCTTGAAGACCTTGATGAAGTTCTCGGCGTAGTTCAGCTCGTTCTGGCCGCGCCGCGTCTGCTCCTCGCCCCCGGCCATGTACTTCTTGAGCGAGTCGCGGCGGCTCTCAAGCGTGCGGACGATGAGCGGCGTGCCGACGTCGCGCAGGAATTCGAGGTGCGCGACCGTGTTGAGCCGCTGCGTCGTGCCGGGGCTGCCCGAGACGAAGGTCAGCTCGCCCTCGCGCGGCCCCTTCTTCGACCACCTGAAATAGTTGTCGGGGCGCAGCGGCGCGCCGTTCTCGTAGACGCGCATGAGCGCCATGTCGAGGTTGTAGCGCGGGAAGTTGAAGTTGTCGGGGTCGCCGCCGAAGAAGGCCGACTGGAACTCGGGCGCGAAGACGAGGCGGACGTCGGTGTGCCGCTTGTAGAAGTAGAGGTTGTAGACGCCGCCCTGGTAGAGCGTGACCACGTCGGCGCGCAGCCCCGACGTCTTCGCCGCGTCGGCCTCGATGCGGCCGATCTCGGCCTGGCGCGCCGCGCCCGCCTCGGCGTCGCCCATGCCGGGCTTGACCGCGCCCGTGACGCGCGAGGTGACGT
Source organism: Pyrinomonadaceae bacterium (assembly GCA_036388135.1). Classification (GTDB taxonomy): domain Bacteria; phylum Acidobacteriota; class Blastocatellia; order Pyrinomonadales; family Pyrinomonadaceae; genus QHXN01. The sequence continues at coordinate 1,793 of DASVSK010000983.1, forward strand.
CCTCGATGCGGACGAGCTGGTCGAGCGCGAGTCCCGGGGCCTTCAGCTCCTCGGCGCGCGTGTGCGCGACGAAGCCGGTCTTGGCGAGGTCGCGCTCGGCCGTCGACAACTCGCCGACGATGTCCTCGACGATGTGGTAGTTGGTGAGCACGAGCCCGTCGGCGGAGACGAACGAGCCGGTGCCGTTCGGGAAGCGCACCGTGGCCGACTGCACGCGCCGCACCCAGTCGTCCGTGACCTCGAAGCCGTATCGGCGCTTAATCTCGGCGCGCGGCAGGTTGTTGAAAGTCCACATCCCCTCGTCGGCGAGCGCGGCCGGCTGGAGCGTGGCGAGCAGCAGGAGCGCGGCCAGCGCCGCGCGCGTTCTTCTCATCGGTTTCAAAATCGTGATTCCTCTCGGGTGGATTCGGCTTCCGAGCGATTATACTCCGTTCCTGCGCCGCGCGCCGTCGCGTGGCGCGTTGGCCGAAACCGTCGGGGGAAGAGTCAGACAACAATGTTCCTCTTTAAGAAGCTCGTCGCGCCGTTTCTGATGCCCGTCCCGTTCTGCCTCGCGCTGCTCGTCGCGGGGCTCGCGCTGCTCTGGTTCACGAGGCGGCAGAGGGCGGGGAAGTACCTGGCGACGGCCGGGGCGCTGCTGCTGGTGCTGCTGGGCTACGGGGTCGCGTCGAACCGGCTGCTGGCGCGGCTCGAACGGCGTTACGCGCCGGTGGCGGACGCGGCGGCGGCGGCGGGGCGCGTGCGCTGGGTGGTGGTGCTCGGCGGCGGCAGCTCTTCCGACCGGCGGCTGCCCGAAGGGATGCGCCTGTCGGAGGCGAGCCTGGCGCGGCTCGTCGAGGGCGTCAGGCTCCAGCGGCAGTTGCCCGGCAGCCGCCTGCTGCTCTCGGGCGGGAGCGTCTTCGGCTCAGACCCGGACGCCGGGACGATGCGCTCGCTGGCCGTCGGGCTCGGCGTCGACCCGGCGTCGCTCGTCCTCGACTCGGACTCGCCCGACACGGAGACGCAGGCCGAGGTCGTCCGCGCGCAGGTCGGCGGCGAGGAGTTCTTCCTCGTCACCTCGGCCGCGCACATGCGGCGCTCGGTCGCGCTCTTCAAAAAGGCGGGCACCAGCCCCATCCCCGCGCCGACGCACTTCCTCGCGCAGAGGGGGGGCGGCGGCCTCACGCCCGGAGACTTCTTCCCCGACGCGGGCGGGCTGCGGAGGGCCGAGACCGTCACCTACGAATACCTCGGCCTCGCCTGGGCCAAGATCAGGGGAAGGGCCTGAGACGAGGCGAAAGGCGAAAGGCGAAAGGCGAAAGTGAAGACGAGGGGACTGCCCCTCGTCTTCACTTTCGCCTTTCGCCTTTCGCCCTTCGCCTTTTGTTTACGCCTTGCCGGCGGCGAACTTCAGCGCCACGCCGTTCAGGCAGTAGCGCAGCCCGGTCGGCGGCGGGCCGTCGTCGAAGACGTGGCCGATGTGCGCGTCGCAGCGCGCGCAGAGCACCTCCGTCCGCGCTTCGGCGAGGCTGCGGTCTTCCTCCTGCCGGACGTGCCGCTTCGAGACCGGGGCCCAGAAACTCGGCCAGCCCGTGCGCGAGTTGAACTTCGCCTTCGAGCTGAAGAGCGGCAGCTCGCACCCGGCGCAGAGGTAAGTGCCGCGCCCGTACTGCTTGTCGAGCGGGCTCGAATAGGGCGTCTCGGTGCCCTTGCGCCGCATGACCTCGTACTGCTCCGGCGTCAGACGCCGCCTCCACTCCTCGTCCGACCTGACGAGACGGCCGACCGCGCCGGACTTGGCGCGCCGCCCGCCGTCGTCGGCCGCCGCGAAGGCGAGCCCCCGCGCCGAGAGCGCGGCGAGTCCGCCGAAGGCCGCCGCCGTGGTGAGAAAGTTTCGCCTGTTCATGATGTGGACACCGTCCCTTCAGAAGGCCGAAGTATGAACGCCGGACGACGGACTGTAAACCGAAAGTCTTACAGTCCGTCGTCCGGCGTTCCGAGTTCCGCGCTAAGGTTAGCGGGGCATCAGCACCGTGTCGACGACGTGGATGACGCCGTTCGACTGGTAGACGTTGGCGGTCGAGACGTTGGACGTGCCGCCCTTCTCGTCGGTGATGGAGACGCCGCTCATCCCGTTCATCCGCGCGGTGAGCGTGCCGCCGCTCACGGTGTTGAGCGTGGCCTGACCGCCGCCCTTCTTGATGAGCTGCATCAGCTTCTTCGCGTCATACTTGCCCGACACGACGTGGTAGGTCAGGATTTTGGTCAGCGTGTCCTTGTTCTCGGGCCTGACCAGCGTCTCGACCGTGCCCGCGGGGAGCTTGTCGAAGGCGGCGTTTGTCGGCGCGAAGACCGTGAAGGGGCCCTTGCCACGCAGCGTGTCGACCAGCCCGGCGGCCTTCACCGCCGCGACGAGCGTCGTGTGGTCGGCCGAGTTCACCGCGTTCTCGACGATGTTCTTGGTGCGATACATCGGCGCGCCGCCGACCATCGGATTGTTGCCGCCCATCTGAGCCGAGGCGCTGAGCGCGAAAGGCGCTGCCAGCACCGCCGCCATGAATAGTCCGCTAAGAGTTCTCTTCATCTTTATTCCCCCGTAGTTGTTTAGTTGTCCCGTCACTTGCACGATATACGGGGCTCGGACGGGGGGCGGTTTTAGGCGGCGGGAAAATTTTCGACCGTCGGAGGGAATTAACCGCGGGGGCGCGGGGACGCGGCTTTAAGACGTAAAGCTGTGTTCAAGCCGTGTCCCCGTGTCCCCTTCGTGAACTCTTTATTCGGCGGCCTCGGGGCGGGCGACCATCGTGCGGAAGAGGTGTTCGAGCACCCGGTCGCCGTCCTCGCAGAAGCCCGTGTGGACGGGCGAGGTCTGGATGACGGTGCTGCGCGGGGCGACGAGCCAGTGGAAGCGCGAGCGCTGCGGGAGCAGCCCGATGGGCCCGGCCTGCGCGCCGCCCTCGCAGATGAGCGGGATGGCCGCGAGGTGCTTCTCGACGGTCTCGCGGTCGAAGGCGGGGTCGAGCGCGGCCAGCCGCTCGGCGTCCAGCTCGACGCGCGCCCTGAGGTACTTCTTCGCGGGGCACGAGACGATGACGCCCGCGTTGACGAACTCGCCGCGCTCGACCCGCGGGACGACGCGCACGACGGCGTAGTCAAACGGACACGGCTCGGGCATTGACCGCCTCCTCGGCGAAGTCCCGCGGTGCTTGGAGGCGCGAGAGCAGGTAGGCGGCGTAGGCGGCGCGGTGCTCCTCCGCCGACGCGAAGCGCGGCTCGGCCGCGAGCCACTCGGCGGGGACGAAGTCCAGCACCTCTCTTATCAGCTCCCCGGTCACTAGCGCCGACAGCCGCGCGTCCGCCTCGCCGACGGCGGAGGCCGAAGGGAGGAGGACGTGCTCCTTGATTTTCGCGAACGGGGCGCGGCTGCGCGCGAGGTAGTCGTCCCAGTTGTGGTGGAAGTAGAGCGCCGCGCCGTGGTCGATGAGCCAGAGCCTTCGGTGCCACATCAGCATGTTGGTGTTGCGCGCGGTGCGGTCGACGTTCGTCACGAAGGCGTCGAACCAGACGACGGCCGACGCCAGCCCGGCCTCGACCGTCTCGGCCGCCGGGTCGAAGGTGATGGAGCCGGGCAGGTAGTCGAGCGCGAGGTTGAGACCGGCGCTCGCGCGAATCAAATCCTGTATCTCGGGGTCGGGCTCGGTGCGCGCAAGCTCGGCCGCCACCTCTACGTAGACGATCTCGGGCACGGGCAGTCCCAGCGAGCGCGCCAGCTCGCCCGCCAGCAGCTCGGCTATCAGCGCCTTCGGCCCCTGACCCGCGCCGCGGAACTTGAGCACGTAGAGCCCGTCGTCGTCGGCCTCGACGATGGCCGGGAGCGACCCGCCCTCGCGCAGCGGCGTCACGTAACGCGTGGCCTTCACAGTCCTCGGTCTCATCCCCGAGAGCATACATCCAACGCCGCGCGGAAGCGAAAACCACTCCGAGGGCCCGGTTCGGAATTGCCGCGGGGACACGGAGCCGCGGAGATTAAATCTCGAATCTCGAATCTCAGATTCTAAAACCTCCGCGCCCCCTGTCCCCGCGGCTAAACCCCCGGTCTCGAAACGCCGTCCAGTCCTTCGAGGAGGCGCGCGACCGTCGCGGGGTCGGCCTCGGGCGTCGCGCCCGTCTGCGAGGCGACCCACGCGCCGACGCGGTTGGCTATCTCGTTCGAGAGGGCGAGCGTCGCGCCGCGACGGCGGCAGTGCGCGAGCGCGGCGGCGAAGGCGTCGCCGCAGCCGATGGTGTCGGCGACGCGCGCGCCGAAGCCGGGGTGCTCGTCCGCGCCTTCGCGCGAGACCAGCAGGCTCCCGCGCGCGCCGCGCGTGACCGCCACGAGGTCGAGCCCGAAACGTTCGAGCAGCGCCCCGGCCGACGCGCGCTCGCCCGACGCGCTCAGCCCCCGCATCCGCGCGGCGGCCGAAAGCTCGTCGGCGTTGAGCTTGACGACGGTCGCGTGCGAGAGCGAGCGCGCCAGCATCTCGGGGGTGAAGAAGGAGTGGCGCAGGTTGACGTCGAAGAGCCGGAG
>DASVSK010000984.1:0-4945 GCA_036388135.1 Pyrinomonadaceae bacterium
TGCGGCCGGTATTGTGAAGGGCGAGCCTTTCACATAGATGCCGGGCACACCTACGAACATCATTTCCGACGGAGCCCGGTTAACAGCCGGGCTCCTCGCATTTTCGGGACTTCATTTCAGGGGTCGAGATGTGACGAAGCAGGGGACTCGGGCTCACAGCGAGCCGGAGTCCCCTGCTTCGTCACGTCGCTGCCATGAACTTCCGCGCCCGAAATTCTTTTCGCACCGCGGCCAAAAAATTAGGTTGACAGTTATCTCGCCGTATCGTACTCTCCGGCCCGCTGTCCAAACGTGACCCGCCCGTCATCACTCATGATTCGGCTTTAACGTCACTCTCTAGCGCACTCTCAATCCTTAGGCGCCCACACGTAATCATCGACGACGCGGCGCCCTGAAGAAGTCCTTCTTTTTACGCCGCATCAACCTCGCGCGGCGCGCAATACCCGAAAGCCATGAGGCTCCTGCGCCCGTCTCGCTTCCTCCGCGTGGGGCAGACGTCCTGCAACCGGCCGGAACTCCCGCCGAGCCCGCGAGCGCGTAGCCGCCGAAAGTCCTGCGTCGAGGGGGCGAAGGTTTCGCCGGGGCGTCCGGGACGATAAAAGCTTTGCAATCGGGCCCTACTCTGACACCGCCGGGTGGCAGAGCCATTGGAAAGAACGCCTTGCCTGGCGGGGCTGAAGTGTCGGCCGGGTCAGGCAAGCCACACCGTAATTCAGAGCAGCACCTCACGAACTAATGGAGGAAACAAAATGTTAGACATCCTAAAGCGCGGAACAGTAGCGGTCGGCTCAGACACGTGGGAGTATCACGGCGACAACGTCGACCCGTCGACTTTTTATGTCACACCCCAGCCCGTCTGGGTGATAAACAACAACCTTCCTGAAATACAGATCGTCCAGTATGAGACCAGCGACTCGTCGAACGGGAGCGGCTACTGTACGCTGCAAGTTGAGCTGGGGGTGCCGGACGCCGTGATGCCCAGCATCATCTCCGACATCCAGACGCGGTTCCAGGTGGCGAGCCCGATGTTCTTAATGATTCCGTTCCAGACCGGCACGCTCGTCACCCTGACGATTCCGGACGGGGAGGGCGGCACGACCGGCCTGCAAGCCTCCGGGACGGACTTCGGGAGCAACACGGCCATCTTCCAGGTCGAACTCACCGCCGACCAGATGAAGACCGTCAAGACGGCGCTGGCGAAGGTGGGCGCGAGCCCCTTGGAGATTCAGTACAGCATCATCGTGCCCGCGATGATGGCCGCCGTGACGGCCGTCCTCTCCTTCGACTCGACGACCGCCTTCAACTACGAGGTGACCGCCCAGGAGCACACACACTGGGCGCACTCTTCTTCGTGGACGTACGACATTCAGGAGCAGCTCACCCAGTCCAACGCGTCGACGATCACCGTCACCAAAACCGACCCGAACCTGCCCGACTCCGTCGTCGACAGCATAAGAAACTGGGGACAGGCGACCATCGCCTCCATGGTGACGCAGCAAGTCCAGGAGGCGCTCGCGCTCCAGTCCAACGCCAGCGGGACGCAGTCGTTCAGCATCAACCAGGTGGCGTCCTTCAGCGAGACGTACCAGCAGAACGACGTCATCCTCTGGCGGTTGCAGCCGCAGTCGTTGTTGCCGAGCTTCGGCGACATGGGGCTGACGGTGGATCAGATCAACTCGCTCGAACCGACGGTCGACAAGCGCCAGTTCGTCGCGGTGGTGACGCCGCAGTGCGCTTTCAAGGGCAACAGCGGCGCCACCCTCAACTCCTCGATTCAGCCCGGCAACAACCCGTTCCTGACCAACGTGAAGCTCATCGACCACATCGACGTGACCATCACGTACCCGACGCTCACGACGAGCGCAAGCCGGACGCACACGTTCAAGGACAACACGCCGTTCACGTGGCAGGGCGACTGGGACGACACGGCGGGCGGCGTCTTTACGCTGAATTACAACGCCGTCTACGAGGACGACACGGCGGTGGCGGGTGAGGTCGACAAGGTAGACGCGTCCGCCTACACGCTCACGCTGGCCTCCATCGGGACGCTGAACGTGACGTTCGACGCCTCGCGGTTCTTCCACACCGAGTCGACGGTGGTCAGCAAGGTCACGGTCGATTTCATCTTCACCATCCCGGGGCAGCCGCCCTTCCTGCAATCCACCACGCTGGATTCGCAGGCCCCGCAGTTCACCTTCTCCAGCGTCAGCCCCGCGCCCATCACGACGAACTACGTCTACACCGTCACCTACCTCTTCCACACGAACGTGAAGGCGAACCCCTACACCACGGACGCGAAACAGCAGAACGGGCAGTGGGTGCGTCTGGACGAGCCCGACCTCCAGCAATCTTTCAACGTCGCCGTCATGATCGGCCCCTCCACCGACCCGAACATCGTGGAGGCGACCATCAACTTCTTTTACGACGGCAAGCCGTACTTCCCGAACATCCCCGCCAGCGCCGACCTGCCCGCCCCGACCGACAACAGCCCGATCCAGCTTAACTTCCCGCTCGGCGGCTCGACGGCCACGTTGCAGCAGCAGTCCGTCACGTTCTTCGCCAACACGAAGGCGACGCCGCTGACCGTGAACGCCTCGCTGATAGACGGCCAGGGCAACCAGGTGCAGATCGGCCCCTTCGACTTCTCACCGCAAACCGTCTCGCTGCTCCTTATCAACGAGGCCAAGCAGTTCGCTTTCCTGGAGGCGAACCCGACGATAATCGATTGGACGACCAAGCCGCTGACGGGGATCAGGGTTCACATCACGCAGGTGCGTTACACCGCGACCGGGCAGACCGACTCGACGGCGTCGGCCACGACCACGACTAATGTCAGCTCCCCGCCCCAGACGATCACGTTTGACTCGACCCTGCAGGAGTCTTTCCCCGTTCAGTTCTTCCTCGCCGGCCTCCCGAACGGGTACAGCGGCCTGGAGTTCGACTGGTACGCCGAGTACATCTACACCTCGGGCACGCTCTACGCCAACGGCACGGAACAGGGCGCGACGCTGTCTCTGCCCAAAAGCGCGTCGGACACGGCGCCGCCCAAGAGCGGCTCGTAAGCGTTAAAGCGGAAGGCCCGGCGGCGCACGGCCGCGCGGGGCTCATCAACTCCGGAGGGGCGGGTCGTCCGCCCTGCCCCTCCGGACCTACTCTGCGGGCCCGGTTCGGCGGTGACGCTCAACCGTCGATTTAGTCTCAAGGTTAAGGCAGATGATTCAGACAGCGTCCGTCCTGCCGTCGCCCATTCACCTGGGGGTGGAGCTGTCGCGGCGCTATTTTCCGGCCGCGGCCGCACGCATGGGCGAAGCCTTGCCCATCCTTTTGCGCCCGCTGCTCGCGGATGCGGACGACCCCGTCCGGTGGGGGCTGAGCCTGCTGACCGACGGGGGCTACCCCTTTGAATTCACGTTCACGACATCGAACGATGGCATACGCTACACGCTTGAGATAGCCCCCCCGAGGCAGTCGCCGGGCTCGCGTCTGACGCAGGCGCTCCGGGTCCTGCGGGAGCTGGGCTGCGAGTCGTTCGACGAGGAGGGGCTCGCGTTCCTGCGGCAGGTGCAGGCCGGCGGAAACCTTCGCTTCGGGGCCTGGGTGGGGATGCGCCACAACGAAGGCGGCAGCACCCATAAGGTTTACGCCGAGGTGCCGCCCGAGGGCGAGGCGGCGGCGATGGAGTTTCTTAACTCGCGCCTGCGTCGCCCCGTGGGTGTCGCGGGGCGCTTCATCAACCTCCAGATGATCGGGTGGCAGCCGGCGACGGGCGGGCTCGAATTCTACTTCCGCGTCTACGAGCTGCGCCCCTGGGAGATGGCGGCGTTGATGCACCCGCTCGGGCTTGAGTCGAGCGACAAGGCGGTGTTCGAGCTGCTCCAGACGGTACACGGGCGGCCCATCCATCAAAGGCTGCCCGGGCCGGTCTGCGGCTTCAGCTACACGCTCTCGCCCGACGGCGGCGACGTCGCCGCCCCGTCGCCGCGCACGTTCACCTTCTACACCCTCTCCGAGACGATGTTCGGCGACGACGCCAAAGCGCGACGCAAGCTGCTGCGCTACTTCGACGGGCTCGGGGTTGACATGGACTTCTACGCGGAGATGAGCGCCCCGGCCGCCCTGCGCCCCGGACGCCGAACGCATCACGGCATGTTCGGCGTGACGGTCGGGGAGGGAGTCGCGCCCGTCTCGCACATAGGCTTGCGGCCGCCGGGCGGGGGCTTGAACGTTGGATGAAATCATCGCCAACATCTGCGCGCGGCAGTCGCCCGGCGGGGCGTTCCTTTCGACGGTTCGGCTGCCGTTCGGAGACGTGGAAGACCGCAACTGCTTCGTCACGGGCCTCGTCCTGCGCGAGATTGCCGCGGTGCGCGGGCGACCCGCCGTCGACGAAGCGCGGCGACGTGCGTTCGGCTTTTTGCAGCGCAGCAAATACCCGGTCTACCCGTACCTGTTCTCTTTCTACCCGCACCGCTCGCACCCCTTCTGGATGCGTAGCGCCCTCTACGCCGACGCCGACGACACCTCGGTCATCGTCCCGGAGATGGTGCGCGCGGGACTCCTCCCGGCGGAGTCCATGGCCTACGTCGCCGAGAACTACCTCCTCAAGTACCGCGCCGCCGGCGACTTCGGCCGCCACCTGACGGAGCCGTGGCACCGCGAAGGCGTCTTCCTGACGTGGTTCACGTCGGCCGACATCGAGAACCCCATCGACTGCTGCGTCAACACCAACGTCGTCGGGCTGCTCGCGGCGGCGGGGTTGAGAGGGATGGAGGGGTACGCCGCGGCCTGCGCGATGATTAACGAGGCGGCCGAACAGGCGGCGGGTCGGCCGGAGGGCGGACGCCGGTTCACGCCTTATTACCCGCACCCGGCCGAGTGGTTCTACGCGCTCGAACGCGCCGTCGAAGCCGGGGCGCGCGAGCTGCTTCCGGCGCTCGAAGCCCTG
>DASVSK010000985.1:0-5033 GCA_036388135.1 Pyrinomonadaceae bacterium
GCCCCCGGTCTTCGGGCTCCGGGCTGGCGCGGGGCACCGGCGGCGCGCTGGTATGATTTCGCCTCGACCCGGTATCCGCCGCCCCTCTTACAACGGCGCTCCAGCGATCTCGGCACGCTTCAGGGCGCTTCAAGACTTAACAGTGCCCGTCTGACTCGCGCTCGCCGAACTTGCGTCCCCGACCCCGCCCGCCTCCCGCCGACTCACAGGCCGCCGAACTTTAAACCACGCGCCCGGACGTGCGCTCGCTCGCTCGCGCTCGCCGCCCCGCAGGCGCTTCCGCTTTGTTAAGCCGAAGTATGAAGCCGCTAAAACTTTTACGTGTGCGACGGGAGCGTCATCACGCCGCCCGCCTCCGCCTTCAACTCGCCGACGTGACGGCCGGGTTCGTGACCGTGCCCCTCCGCCCCCTCATGCGCCGCGTGCTCGTCGTGGTGGTGCGAGACCTCGCTGATGTAGAGGATCGACAGCAGCACGAAGATGAAGGTCTGCATGAACGCGACGAAGACGCTCAGGGGCATGATGAAGACCGGGACGATCCACGCCACCAGCCCCGAGATCGTGCCCAGAATCTGCTCGTCGCCGAAGAGGTTGCCGAACAGGCGCACGCCGAGCGACATCGGGCGGACGAGGTTGCTGATCAGCTCGATGGGGAACATCAGCGGGGCGAGCCAGATCACCGGCCCCGCGAAGTGGCGCAGGTGGCCGAAGAGCCCGTTCTCCCTGATGCCGATGGCGTTGTAATAGACGAACGAGGAGATGCCGAGCGCGAACGTCACGGAGGTCGCGGCCGTCGGCGACATCAGGCCGGGGACGAGCCCCATCAGGTTCGAAATGAGGATGAGGATGCCGAACGTGCCGACGACGGGCAGATACTTCATCCCGTGCGGCCCGACGTTGTCCGTCAGCAGGTCGCGTATCGCCAGCACGCCCTTCTCCAGCGTCAACTGCCCGTAGCCCGGCTCGTCGACCGAGAGGCGGCGCGGCTTCAGAATCCAGATGAGCGCGAGCGTCATCAGCGCCGCCAGCACGAACATCACCGTGTACCACGGGACGGCGTTCTCGGCCGTGTAGGGCCCGAACATCTTCTCGGCGCTTGAGCCGAAGAGGCCGAAGAACTTGTCCCACAGCGGCTTGGTGTACTCGACCTGGAAGTGGTGCACCGGCTCGCCGACGTAGTGGTTGAGGGCCTCGACGATGACGGGCGTGTGGTGCCCGCCCGACTCGGCCGCGTGTCCGCCGGCCTCGGCGGCGTGCTCACCGGCCTTCGCGGCCGCCGCTGGTTCGCTGGACAGAAAGAACATCGACTTAGGTCTCCTCCCGACGTACGATGGCGAAGTATAACTGCCTGAAGCCTTCCGCGAGCAGCCCCGCGACGACCGCGCACATCCCCGCGAGCGTGGCGGCGAGCGAGACCAGCCCAGCCCTGTGGGCGACGAAGACGGCCGCGGCGACGACGAAGTAGCGCAGGAAGTAGCGCGCGGCCTTCATCTTCGGCGGGCGGTCGGCGCTCGCGCCCTCGAAGACCGCCTCGACCGAGGTGCGCAGCCAGTACTGGTTGAAGAGCGCGAGCGCGCCGCCGAGGGCCAGCCCCGTCGTCACCCGCCACGGGGCGAGGAAGGCGCTCGCGGCGACGGCGGCGCTCGCCGCCCAGAACGTCACCCTGAAGATGCGCCGCTCGGCCGCGCGCGGCTCCTCGCCGGCGTCCCCCGGCCCGCCCGGGCGCGCACTGTCTGCGCCTTCGCTCATCACGGAACGGAGGATTTTACACGCGCCCCCGCGCGCCTGTCGAGCCGCCGCGGCCCGCGGCTCACTTGTTGAGCCGCGAGATGATGCGTATGAACTCGTAGAAGCCGACGGCCGAGCCGAGGAGGATGCCGGCGACCATCATCCAGCCCGTCTCGAAGTAGCGGTCGAGCAGCCAGCCGAGGCCCATGAACGAGAGCACCGAGAAGAAGATGGTCAGCCCCGCGGCGTAGGCGATGGAGCTTCCGCGCGCCGCCTCGTCGTCGCCGCCATCCTTTTTTTCCGGCTCGCCCTCGGCCATCCGCACGCCGCCCCCGTCCCGGGATTATTTGGTCAACTGCCTGCGCCTCAGCTCGGCGAGCAGTCGCTCGGCCTTCATCATCTCGGCCTCGGCCGAGGTCAGCTCCGGCCGCGCCCCCTCGTCCGAACCCGAGAGCAGCTTGTAAGCGCCGACGCCCGCCAGCGCGATGACGCCGAGGACGAGCAGCCACTTGAAGAGCGCGGCCACGAGGCCGAAGAGCCAGAACGCGCCCCAGACGACGACGAAGAGCGCGACGAGCGCGAGCAGGAGCTTGAAGAACTTCATGTCGGAAACCTCCGCGGCCCGGTAGAGTTTAGTGTGTCCGCCTCTGACAACATAAACGCTCCGGCGGCCGCGCGCGTTCGCCCTCTTTCGCGCTACCAGCGCCCGCGCGTCAGGTAGTTGGAGGGCACGTCCCACAACTGCGCCCGGCGCGAGTGGCGCATCGAGTCGTGTATGAAGCAGACGTGCGTACACCAGCAGGCGCGCCCGCCGTCTATCGCTTCGAGTTCCGCGCGGCGTCCCTCGGCCTCCCACAGCTTGCCGAAGTCGTAGCCGAAATCCGGGAGGCTGGCGAACTTCCCGCGCAGCTCGCAGGCGCGCACGTCGCCGTTGTAGTCGATGACGGCCGCCGTCTCGCCCGCCGTGCAGGGGAAGGGCCACGCGGAAGGCTCCCCGAAGTTAGCGTGCTGCGTGCGGTAGTGCGTCGTGATGGTGCCGACGTAGGCGACCGACTTGACGAAGCGCGTGGCGGCGTCGTCCGAGGCGAACATGCGCCCGCCGTAGCGCTCGGTGAGGGCCGCGACGCGTGCGTACATCTCGGGCAGAACCTCGGCCGGGATTTGCTTGATTCCCTCGCCCGCCTTAGTCTCGCCGCGGACGACGTTGAAGTAGTGGCCGTCGAGCTTGAAATTCTCCCACATGAAGTCGGCGAGGCGGCCGACCTCCGCGTAGTTCTCCGCGCAGACCACCGTGTTGACGTTGAGGCGGAAGCGGTCGGCGTATCTCTCCTTGAGCGGGTAGAGCGAGCGGATGCAGTCGAGCGTGCGCCCCCAGTTGCCGGGGACGCCGCGCACGCGGTCGTGCGTCTCGCCGTAGCCGTCGAGCGCGACGTTGAGGTAGAGGTGCAGCTCGGAGTTGAGCGAGAGGGCGTTGTCGACCAGCTCGAAGGTGCGGGCTTTCAGCAGGCCGTTGGTCGGGATGATGACGCGGCGGACGCCGTTGTTCTCGACGAAGAGGCGGATGATCTCGTCGGCGTCCTGGCGCAGCGTCGGCTCGCCGCCAGAGAGCCAGAGGTCTGTGACGGGCGGCATCGTCCGCGAGACGCGCTCTATCTGCCCGAAGGTCATGTCGCCCGGCCGGTTCAGCTCCTCGTGGTAGAAGCACGTCTCGCACTTCGCGTTGCAGCGCGAGGTGACGAAGAAGATGACCGTGCCCAGCCGCCGCTCGCGCGCGGTCGAGCGTAGGAGTTGGACGAACTGTGCGGCCTTGTTGGGCATGATGCTGACTTGGGGATTGATTCATCGGTTCATTGAGTCATTGTTCAATCCTTCAATGAACAAATGAACAAATGGATCAATCTTCAATCCCGATAATCTCAGTTTCCGTCGGCGATTTCAATTCGTACCCGATGCCGCGCCAGACGATGCGGCGTGAGAGGGCGGCGGCCAGCGCGTTATAGAGGAAGACGGCGGCCGTCAGGGGCCACAGCAGCAGGTGCGCCCAGACGCCCGCGCGCAGACGCCCGTGGTGCTCTTCGAGCACGAGCGCCACGGCCCGCAGCCGGAAGAAGGCTTTCCACACGCCGAACAGGAAGATGCCCGCGACGAGCGCGAGCGGCCACACGAACGGGAGCCCCCACGCCGCGCGCGCGCAGGCCAGCGCGAGCCCGCCGAAGAAGGCCGCGACGAAGAGCAGGTTCGAGACGAGGACGACCGCCCACAGGCGCGGCGCGAAGACCCGCGTGATCTTCAACTGCCGCGTGGTGAACTCAAGCATCTCGCCGAGCGTGCAGTCTTCGAGCGAGGCCGTCAGGCAGGCGGGCACGAAGTGGACGGGGAGACCGGCCGCCTGCAAGGCGCTCGTCAGCGCGTAGTCGTCCGAGGCGGCCCCGCGCCAGCGGTCACGCATCCCGAGCCGCTCGAACGTCTCGCGCCGCAAGGCCGTCGAGCCGCCCCAGCAGAAGTTCCGGCGCACGTCCGCGCCGAGCGCCGACGCGATGGACGCGTTCCACACCGAGCGCAGGTGCGACGCGAAGCCGCCGCTCACGGGCAGGAACCAGCGGTAGCCGGTGGCCGCGCCCGCCCCCTCCTCGCCGAGCGGCGCGACGAGCGACCGCAGCCAGTCGGCGCGCGGGCGCGCGTCCGTGTCGACGAAGACGAAGACCTCGCCCGACGCGTCGGCTACGGCCGCGCGCAGGTTGTGAACCTTCTGCCCGCTGTCGGTCGCGCGCCCCGCGACGACGAAGCGGGCGCGTGCGACCGTCTCGCCCTCGAACTCGCGCGCCAACTGCCTCGCGAGTTCGAGCCCCGCGTCGTCTTCGCGGTCGGAGACGAAGACCAGCTCGTAGGCCGGGTAGTGCTGGCGGAAGAGCGCCGAGAGGTTGCGGCGCAGGCCCTGGTCTAACCCGCGGCACGGCACGAAGACCGAGGCGAAGGGCATGTAGAGGGAGCGGGGCGCGTCGAGCTCGCGCCGGAAGAACGAGAGGTAGCGCACCCCGCCGCGCAGCGAGAGGAGACTTTGCAGGACGACGAGCGCGGCGAGGGAGTAGAAGACCCACATTGACGACCTTATGACGACGCCCGCACGCTTCCTGTCGTGCGGGCGCGCTCTCGGCGGCGGACTCGCTTCTCTTGCGGCGTCGGGCGGCGCGCGCCTCAGGGTCTGGGGGGCTTGACGACGGGGCGCAGCCGCTCCACCTCGGGCCCCTTGATCTGCGGGGCCTTCACGTCGCGGTTAACTTCCAAGCTCTTGTCCTCCTGCACGG
>DASVSK010000986.1:0-5832 GCA_036388135.1 Pyrinomonadaceae bacterium
GCGTGTCCGGCAGTGTCTTCGGGCTCATCGGCGCGGTCACGCTGGATAGCAACAACATCTCCGCCTGCGGTGCCAACGTGCCGCCGCCGACACCCACGCCCACGCCTGATCCGAATGCGACTCCTACGCCTTCGCCTACACCCACTCCTACGCCGACAATTACATGCGCGCCTAAGGTGACGGGTGGCGGGCAGATACCTGTCCCCGACCCGGACAGCAATGTTTCGGTCGCCACCGGCACGGGGCGCGCCACCTTCGGCTTCAACTCGCAGCCGGAAAAGGGCTGCACGGACGGCGCGGCGAAGGGCCACTTCAACTACGTCAACCACGTGACCGGCCTGCACGTCAACGGCAAGGTCTTGAACTCACAGTTGATCGCACCGAACACCGTCCGGTTCACCGGCGAGTGCGGGGCGGGCTGCACGTTCACCGTAACGGTGCAGGATAACGGCGAGCCCGGCATACTCGACACGTTCGGTCTGTCCGTAACGGGCACGAAGAACGAGGTCAGGTCGCAGCGTGTCATCAGCCGCGGGAACATCCAGTTCCACTAAAAAGCGGCGGCTGACCTGTAACCACGAAGTAGCCGGGGGCGACATGGGTCGCCCCCGGCTACTTTATTTCTGATGTTCCCCAGGCAAGGTCGCAACTTCCAAACGTTGCGGGGTATTCATGAAACCGCTTCCGGTCTCTCTCTCGGGCGCTTAACCCGCGCCTGCCTTCGTCCCTACCCTACCAAGTTCCGTAAAGCAATCGTGAAGCGGAACGTCGAGCCCTGACCCGGTTCGCTTTCAACTTCCTGAACCACTTTGACGACGGGTGAATTTAAGCGGCCGACGAAGGCCAGGTGCTCCTCGCGCCGCTGCTGTAACTCCAGGGCCTTCTGCGCGGCGTACGTCTTCGCCGCGAGGCCGACCGATGTGTTGCGCCTTGACGGACTCGGCTGCATCTCGGGGCGGGCCTCGTCGGCGGCCGGTTTGTCGTCCCGCATCCCTCGTCCCCCGTCTCAGGCGTCCCCGCGAACCGGCTCCGCAGCCTCGCCCTCTTCTTTCAGCTCCCGGCCCAGTTCGTTCCCGGCTTTCCAGTTCTTCGTGTCCTCTTCGGAGTTCAGCCCGGCCTCGACGCCCTGCTTGAACTCCACCGAATTCGCGTCAACTCTCTTTTCGTCTTCGCTCATCACCGGCTCCTTTCAAAGGCAGATTCAACGTTCGTAGAACGGCGAGAGGTGCCGCGCACGCTCACTCCCTATCGCCTTTAGTCTCTGATAAAACGCGCTCCTTCTTCTCCTCCCAATCTTCCGCCATGCGTTCCAGGGAAGGCTTGTACCTCTCGAAATCCTGTCGCACTAAATCCGCCGTCGATTGAGTCACGATAAAAGCGGGTTTCTGCCCGGGGTCGTCGTCGGGCTCGGGCATCTCGAAAAGCCCCTCGGTGCTGTTATCTATGACGGCCGGCAACTCGCCCAACATTAGAGTTTGTGAGCCGCCGCCGTCGCCCTCATCTTGCGACGCGGCCGTCTCCGCACAGTGCGGCGCGACCACCGAGGCCGGGTCTATGCCGGCCCTGCCGGCGGCGTCTACGGCCTCTCGGACGAGCCTGCGGGCGGTGTTTAATGCTTCTTCCTTGCTCATTGTTTTATTGACTCCGACAATCATTGCTCAAAGGCCGGAGCGCCGGCCATTCGCCTTCACCACCTTGTAGCACTCGCAGGCGGCCGCCTCAAGCCCTCGCCGGTCGAGGACGGTCACACGGCCACGCGTGTAGCGGATCATCTCCGCCTCCTGGAAGCGGCCGGCGGCCCTCGTCACAACGGAGCGGGTCACGCCGAGCATCGTCGCCAGGAACTCGTGCTTCATCTCGAACTCGTCACCCGGCGCGTGGTCGTGTGTCATCAACAGCCAGCGCGAGAGCCGCTTGTCCACGGCGTGCGAGCTGACGCAGGCTGCTGATTGGGAGACCTGTGTGAAGAGCGTATGGGCGTAGCGTCGCAGCACACCGGGGAGCGCGCCACCGCGCCCAAGTTCGTCCCTGAGCGCCCCGGCCTTCATGCGTATGGCGGTGCCCGGCAACTGGACGAGCGCGCGGGTCGTAGTCGTCTTCATCCCGAGCGCCAGCGCGATGCCCAACACCCCTTCGTTGCCGATGATGCCTATCTCTCTCACCGTCTCGTCCTCCATGACGACCAGCAGCGAGATGAGTCCGTCGTCGGGGAAGTAGACGTGTCTGATCGTCTCCCCGCCCTCGTAGAGGACTTCCATGAACGGCAGAGGGACGGATTCCAGATGGGGGAGCAGACGCCCGTACTCTTCGCGCGGCAGGGCGGCTAGAAGGTGGTTCCGGGTCAGCGGCGGTCGAGATTGAATTGGCACTTGTCGCGTACTCCTTGATTGTATCCCGTCCTGAAACCAGCAGACGGCACAAGGAGACGTTTCGCGTTCAAGTCCTGATGTCGAGAGATGAATTCTGAAAGAACAGGTATCGCAAATATACTCGATCCGAGCCGGCCCGTCCGTGTTACAGCACACATATAGGGCGTATAATCCTGAGAGTGGGCGGTGAAAGGAGATTCGTTATGGCTAAAAGTATGCTTGAGCCGACGGGGAATCGGCTTCTGGCCCGGCTGCCGCCGGAGGAGTATGAGCGGCTCCGGCCTCACCTGGGGCACGTCTCCTTCGCGCTCGGCGATGTCATCTACGAATCCGGCGGGCCGCAAAGCTACATCTACTTCCCGACCAACGCCATCATCTCGCTGCTCTACCTGATGGAGAACGGCTCGTCCGCCGAGATGGGCGTGGCGGGTTGTGAGGGGCTGGTCGGCGTCGCGCTCTTCATGGGGGGCGACAGCGTGCCCAACCGCGCCGTCGTGCAGAGCGCAGGGGATGCCTTCAGGATGAAGACGAAGGTGCTTCAGGGTGAGTTCGCGCGGGGCGGCACGTTCCAGCGCCTGCTCCTGCGCTACACGCAGGCGCTCATGACCCAGATGTCACAGACGGCCGTCTGCAACCGCCTCCACACGGTCGAGCAGCAGCTCTGCCGCTGGCTGCTGCTGAGCCGCGACCGCTTGGACACGGACGAACTGGTGATGACGCAGGAGTTGATCGCCAACATGCTCGGCGTGCGCCGTGAAGGCGTCACCCAGGCGGCCGGGCGACTGCAAGAAGGCGGGCTGATCTCTTACGTGCGCGGTCGCATCACGATTCTCGACCGGCGCGGACTGGAGGCGGCCGTCTGCGAGTGCTACAAGGTGGTCAAAGACGAGTACAACCGCCTGCTCGGCTGAGCGCCTCCCCTCATCGTTGACTAGCTTGCCGGATAAGTGTTATTCCGCACATACAACCCCTCGCGCATAGAGTATGGTCTTGAAGGGAACGTCAGGGCGGTATGCCACCTCGCCTCTTTACTTCAGAAAGGCTTCTACTCATGCCGGACAAACGCGTCCTCTGCGTCGAAGATGACGCGGACACCCGTGACATGCTCAAGGCCAAGCTGAGCCTGTCGGACGTCGACGCCGTCTTCGCGCCGGACATGGAGGCCGCCCTCCAGCTAATGAAGCGCGAGCGGTTCGGCCTCTACGTCCTCGACGGCGGGTTGCGGGGCATCAAGGGGCCATCTTTGTGCGAACAGATTCGCGCCACGGACGCACGCACGCCCATCATCATCTTCTCCGGCCACGCCTTCGCGTCCGACATTGAGGCGGGCATGCTCGCGGGGGCGAGCGCCTACCTCGTCAAGCCGGACTCCTCCGAGTTAATTCCCACGATCAGACGCTTTCTGGAAGCCGCCGCGGGGTGAAGGCCGAAGCAGACGAACGATATGAGTCGGCCCAACAACTCTACACCCCGCCCCAACGATTCCGGCGTGAACGCATCTCGTCAGGGACACTTCGCGAGACTCTTCCGTAAATAAGCACCTATGTGTGCTATCGCACGGAAGGCGGCGCGCGTCGGCGGTAGTCTCCAGGCAATCGCCCGCCCCACCCAGCAACGGGAAGCGGGCCAAGCGGCGGGGAAGCCCAAACTTCCCCGCCGCTTTTTTTAGGATTCAATCGTCAGGTCAATGCTGACGCCCTTTATCTTTCCCGGCTTTCAAAGCTCAAATGACTTTCGGCAACTCAAGCGGAGAGGTTGTGTTGCATGAATTAGTTTAGGGTATGGAGGTGCTCGCCGAGCCGACCGTTAAGCAGCGACACCGAAGAGACTCCCGACTAACTTCGCCTGCCCTACCGCGCCCCTCCCGTCCAGCCTCTTCACTTAACCCTTCTTCAGCATGTGCCTCGACTCGACACCTTCAAGCGTCCGCCCCGCAGTGTGGAAGCACTGGCGGTCGTAAACAGCCTCTTCATCGTGATTTTTTATTGAGGTGCATTCCTGGCCCGCGACCCGCCGTCATCGCCTCTAAGAAGGAACTCATACCTGCACCTCACCCGGATTCACCGAGACGTTGAATGCCGCCGTTTCCGACCGCCTGACCTTCAGCCCGCCGGACTTCCCAGCCAACAGGTTGAAGGGTTTCTCTTTGATCCTAAGCGGTTGTAAACATCGGCTCATCGCTTGTTACGCATCCCTGTCTTAGCCCTCTCCCTGCACAGGCGCGCTCACTACGGGCAGTTTCTCGCCAGCCGATAACCGGCGTGTTTGGCCCCGGCGGGGCTGTCGAAGTAGACGCGGTTGGTCGGCGACACCTGGCGGTAATTCGGGCAGCCCGGCTGATGGTAGATCATGCTTCTGCCGTTACCGATGAGGCGACCCACCTGGACGCCCGCCGCCCCTCAGCACCGGACTTCCCTTCCCCTTTTCTTGCCATACCCTCTTCCCTTTCGCCGCCAGTGACCCGGGTCCCCCTCCTGAACTCCCAGGGCGGGTGGGACGCGGCTGTGCCCACAGTCCCCTCTTACTCTGCCGGGCCTCGTGTTCCGGCCCGTCGCTCGCCGGCCGGTTCGCCTTCAGGGAACGAGGCCGGCATCAACACCTCGGCCGCGAATAAGTTCGCCTCCTTTTCAACTTCGCTGCCCCTTCGGCTCCCTTTGAGTCGCGAAGATTGACTTTTAAGCCGCTGCCCAAGCGGTCGACGTAAACCCTCTCGCCGGCCATGCTCTACGCGCACCTCTGACCGAAGTAGGCGGCCGGGTACGCAGGGCGAGATTGCAGTAGCCAAGCCCGCGTTCAAGTCATCCCGAATCTCATCGAACTGCGTGCGCACGCTGCGCTGAGTCTCGACGACATCGCTAATCATGACTTTCCTTTCAAGGAAGGGTGATAGCAACGGGCGACTCCCCTCCCTGGTCCCTCCGGGTACCACATCCCCACGCCCCCGCAGTCGGGGCACGCCTTAATCAGTTCGGGCGTGAGCCCCCCCTTTAAGTTAGTTTCTTTAGAATATTCTTTTCTTTTATTGTCGTCGCCACGCGGCTGACTGCCGCCTTGCGTCTGCCAGTCGTTATACGTCTGCCTGCCGTCTGGCGACACCCAGTATGTGATTCCCTGCTCCCGCCCGAAGCCAATATCGGCGGAGATTTTTTCGACGATGCCCCGTGTCTGGAGGCGGGCAATAGCCTGTTTCAGGCTGGTCGCTTTAACCCCAGTGCGAGTCTGCAGGGCGGGTAAACTCACCTTACAAGTGAAGTTACCGAATCCATGTGCCAACCGGAAGAGCTGGATGAAGACGGCTTGCTCGTAAACGTCAAGGGTGGGGAGCAGGCTGTCAACAACCGTATTCGACAGTCTAAGGTATCCTTTTACTTCCTTCAAAGGCTGCCGGTCGCCAGACGGCAGGCTGTCGTTAGCCGCCTGACTGTCGTCTGGCGGCTGACTGTCGTTTTGACTGGCACCTGCC
>DASVSK010000987.1:0-1519 GCA_036388135.1 Pyrinomonadaceae bacterium
AAGCTAAAAGCTAAAAGCCAAAAGCCAAAAGCTTCCCTAGACTGCGCGCAGGCGGCGGGGCGACCCTTCGGGCTGCGTGCGCGGCGCGACGAGCGAGCCGGTGCCGGTGCGCGGGTGCGCCTCGCGCGGCCAGGTGATGCGGAAGCGGCTGCCCTCGTTCTGGCGACTCTCGACCTTGATCTCGCCGCCCAGCAGTTCGACGATGCGGCGCGTGATGGCGAGCCCCAGCCCGACGCCGTTGTAGGAGCGCGTCAGGCGGTCGTCGACCTGCCGGAAGCCGTCGAAGATGTAGGCCAGCGCGTCGCTCGAAATGCCGATGCCCGTGTCGGTGACCTCGATATACCAACGGTCTTCGCCCTCGGCCCCGGCGTTGACCGCGACGCTGCCGGCCGAGGTGAACTTCAAGGCGTTCGAGACCAGACACGTCACGACCTGCGTCAGCTTCCGCCGGTCGGTGCTGACGAGGCCGACCTCCGGCGAGACTTCGACCCGCAGCTCGATACTCTTCTCGCGCGCCTCCTGCTCGAAGCCGCGCGCCACCGACCCGATGACGTCCGCGGCCGCGAGCCTTTCGAGGTGCAGCGCCGACCGCCCCGCCTCCAGGCGCGAGTAGTCGAGCATGTCGTTGACCATCTCCAGGAGCGCGCGGCCGTTGCGCTCCATCCGCCCGAGCGCGTCGGCCTGGAGCGGCGCGAGCGGCTGGCCGGGGTCGCGCGAGAGGAGCTGGCAGAGCCCGATGATGACGTTCAGCGGCGTGCGCAGCTCGTGGCTCATGTTGGCGACGAAGGCCGACTTCAGACGGTCGTGCTCGCGCAGGCGGTCGTAGGCCGAGAGCAGCTCCTCGTGCTTGCGCACGCCCTCGGTCGTGTCGCGGAAGACTGCGACGACGCCCTCGGCGCGCCCGCCGTCGCCCCTGAGCGGCGTGGCGCTCACGGAGAGGACGCGCTCCTCGCCGTCGCGCCGGATGACCTTGTACTGCTCGGCCGAGACGTGCTCGGCCTGCGAGAGCGCGCGGCAGACCGGCGTCTCCTCCGCGGCCAGCACGCGCCCCTCGTTGTCCCTCAAAGTCATGTCGACGACGAGCGCCTTGACGCCGCCCTCGAACTCGCCCTCGCGCCGCCCGAAGACGCGCGCCGCCGCGCGGTTCAGGCGGTAGCGCCCCTCGCGGTCGACGATGACGACGCCCTCGTCCATCTGGTTGATGACGCTCGCCAACTCCGCCGCGCGCGACTTCTCGGCGGCGAAGGCGGCGGTCGCCAGCCGCTCGGCGCGCACGCGCTTCGAGACCTCCGAGAGGATGAGGATTAGATCGCCGCGCCCCTCGGTTTGTTCCGTCACGGGCCAGATCGTCACGTCCCAGAACTTCTGCCCGGCCTCGCCGGGCCCTTCGCCGTCCGCGGCGGCGGCGCTCTCGTCGTCGCCCGTCGTGAGCCGCAGCGGCAGCCCGTAGTTGACGAAGGCGTGGCGCGTGCGCCGCACGTCCTCGACCACGTCGCGCAGAACCGTGAGCCCGGCCGCG
>DASVSK010000988.1:0-14395 GCA_036388135.1 Pyrinomonadaceae bacterium
GTCCGGCTCGGCGCGTACGCGGCGGCGTACTTTCGTCCGGCGTCGTGTGCTATGAATATACGCCTTCCGGAGCGCCGCGGTTGCATCCCGCACGCGCGGGACTTAGACTCGTCCCACGCCGGAAGTCTCGCGCCGACAGGGGCATTTTGGCTCGCGGCGGCCTCGCGCGCAAGCGGCTCGCGCGGGCGGCACGTGACGTGCTCTCGTAAGTGGGCGATGGGCGGCGGTCAAGTAGACGCGTGGCCCGGGCGGTAATTTTTCAAACCGCCCGCCGCTCATGGCACACTCCAAGGAGACGCAGGTGGAAGTAACCAAGGCTCTGGCGGCGCTCCAGCCGCTCTACGGCAAGGACAACGTCGAGATCGTGACCGAGACGGGCACGCGCGTCCGCGGCGTCGTCCGCAGCCTCAAGCAGACGCAGGCGCTCACGCGCCCGAGCGTCAAGATCGAGCGCCCCGACGGCGAACTCATCAAAATCCCCTTCTCCGCCATCACCGAAATCATCGACCACAACCTCTGAGGAAAGTAGACGGTAGACAGTAGTCAGTAGGCTCCGCCCGGCGGGCGTCAAAGACAATATCGCCAGCGCCCGGTCACCGAGGTTTTCCTACTGACTACTGTCTACTGTCTACTGTCTACTGCCTGACGACTACTGCCTACTTCCATTCGTCACCCGCCGACGCATTTGTTATAGTATCCGCCGTTCGGCCGCCCGGGGGCCGCGGGAAGAGTTTTATCAGTGATGACGATTGAAGATTTCGGAGCGCGCGTGGCGAGCGTGTGGCAGGGCTTGAGACCCTCGACGCGCAGCATGGTCGAGCGCGCCCTCTCGACGCCGACGCCTCCTCAGGGCCCGGCCGCCACCGCCACGCCCTTACGCCGCGAGACGCCCTACGACGCGCGCTCTGAGTGGGAGCTGAGCCGCCTGCTGGCCGCGCTCGACGAGCGCGCCGCCGAAGTAAGCCCCGACGCCCTGAGCGCCGAGCAGTCGCGCGACCTGCGGCGCATGACCGAGACCTGCGCCGCCGTCCTCAACCGCGAGGCGCGCTCCTCCGAGGTCTTCGCGCAGCTCCTTGAGCGCGCGCTGCGCTCGAAGGACTACGCGCGCGTCGACGAGGTCGCCGACGTGATGTCGGCGCGCCTCGCCCCGAGCGAGCTGTGCGAGACGGCGCGTCACCTCAACCCGGCCGTCCGCGCCGTCGCGCAGGAGGCGCTGCTGCAACTGCCGACCTCCCTGCTCGTCGGGCTCCTGGGCGACCCCGTCGACGCCGAGACCGCGCGCACCGCGCTCGAATCCCAGGCCGACGAGTACGAGTCGGAGGAGGCGCGCATCGTCGTCAACGCCCTCCAACAGGCCGACGAGATGGAAGACGACTTTTAGAAGGCAAAAGTAAAAGGGCAAAAGGCGAAAGTGAAAGAGGATGAGAGCCGCGATGCTTCTCATCCTCTTTCACTTTCGCCTTTTGCCCTTTTTACTTCCGCGAAGCGGCTCGCCTTCTTACCTTCGCCTTACTCACTCCCTATCTCGCGCAGGCGCGCGACGACCTGTTCGATGAGCCAGTTGGGCGTCGAGGCCCCGGCCGTGACGCCGACGCGCTCGGCCCCGGCGAGGGACGCCGGATCGATCTCTTCGGGAGTCTCGATGAGAAAGCTCTTCGCGCACTGCTCCTTGCAGACCGAGAGCAGCTTGAGGCTGTTCGAGGAGTGTTTGCCGCCGATGACGTAGAAGGCGTCGACGTGGCCGGCGAGGGCGCGCGCGGCGTCCTGCCGGTCGCGCGTCGCCGAGCAGATGGTGTTGACGACCTGCGGCTCCGAGTCGGACTTGGCGCGCACGGCCTCGGCCGCTTCGAGGAAGGTGTTCAGCTTGAGCGTCGTCTGCGAGACGACGAGCGGCGCGTGCAGCGGCGGCAGGCCCGCCACCTCCGCCGCGTCGCGCACGACGTAGGAGCGTTCGGGCGCGTAGCCGACGACGCCGATCATCTCGGGGTGGTCGGGGTTGCCGACCACGACGACGTCGCGCCCCTCGCGCGCGGCGCGCTCGGCGAGCTTCTGAACCTTGGTGACGAACGGGCAGGTCGCGTCGATGACGCGCTCGGCCCGCCCCTCCAGCTCGCGCTGCACCTCGGGCGTGACGCCGTGCGCGCGGATGACCGCGGTCAGCCCGGCGGAGACCTCGGCGGGCGCGTCGATGGTGCGGACGCCCTCGGCCTCCAGCCGCTGAATCTCCTGCGTGTTGTGGATGAGCGGGCCCAGCGTGCGCACGGTCGCGCCCTCGGCGAGCGCCCCCTCGACCATCTCGACGGCGCGCTCGACCCCGAAACAGAACCCGTACTCTTCGGCCAGCAGAACTTGCATAGAATTTCCGACTTGCGGTTTCAGATTTTTGATTTTGATTTTTAGGCCGCCGGCTTCAAATCGAAGATCAAAAATCTAAAACCAACGTCTTTCCAATCAGAGCACGCCCTCGGGCGGCGTGTTCGGGATGATGGGCTCGGGCGCGGGCGGGGAGTTGCGCCGCCGCCACTCCTGGCGCAGGCGCTCGGCCGCCGCGAGGCTGTCGTCTACCCAGTCGATGTTCTTCTCGGCGAACCAGCGGATGCCGCCCCAGAAGTTTTTCTCTAACTCGCCCAACTGCCGCGCCGCGTCCGACGGGAGCACGGCGAACGAGGCGTCGCACAGGAAGCGCACCGCGTCGCAGATGGGGTTGCCGGTCTTGTACCTTGAATCGTTCGTGTCAGCCATTAGTGGAGAACCTCCTTCCACACGTCATACGGCCAAAACACCAAGCACGTTCCGCGCCAGTCCATCTTAATGAAGGGGGGCGGCAATGGCAAAGGCGGAAACCCGGCCGCACGCGAGCGCGGATGGCGCGCGGAAGGCGGGCGGGGATAATTTCAAAGGTGGATGAGAATAACGCGGATTCTCATCCACCTTTTGCTTTTTTGACTCCTTCGCCTTCTGCTTTTCGCAGTTCGCCTTTCGCTTCAGGCCGCGCCTTTCCTCACGGCAGGGCCTCCGGCACGCCGAGCGCGCGCTTCACGACCGGCCACATCTCGAAGGCCCAGAACTCGTAGCCCTCTTCGGACGGGTGGAAGCCGTCGGGCGAGAAGAACTCCGGGTGCGTGGGGATGACGGCGGCGCTCTTCTCGAAGGAGTCGGCGAGGAAGAGGCCGTGGCGGGCGGCCGCCTCGGCGACGCGCTCGTTGAACTCTTGAATGCGCCGCCGCGCCCCTTCGCGCAGGAAGGCGGGGACGGCCGGCGCGTGCGAGACGTCGGGCAGGTTCGAGACGACGACCGGCGCTTCGGTCTGTTCGCGGAGTCGCGCGGCTATCTCTTCGAGGTTGCGCGCGAACTGCTCGGCCGGGACCTGCCGCGTCACGTCGTTGATGCCGATGCCGAGCGTGACGAGCGTCGGGCGGGCGTCGCCCACGCGCGCGACCTGCGCGCGCAGAAGGTCGGCCGTCGTCGCGCCGCTCACGCACAGGTTGACGAGCCGCGACCCCGGCCGCACCCGCTCGATGCGCTCGAACAGGCGCGCCACGTACCCGCCACCCTTGCGCGCCCCCACGCCCACGCCCGTCGAATCGCCCAGCGCCACGTAGACGACCGGCCCGCCCTCGCCTTCTTCACCCATAGCTCCGAGTCCGTCACGAACTTGCCACGGAGACACGGAGGCACAGAGGTTTGAAATTCTGAATTGAAATCTCTGAACCTCCGTGTCTCCGTGGCAAATCCTTTATTCTTGAACCGTCGATTAATTTCAGACCGCGGCCTCCGAGCGCACGGGCTCGCGGAGCACGGCGGCGGCGGCGGCGGCGGCGACGCGCGCGGCCTCCGGGTGCGCCTCCGTCAGGTTCGAGACCTGGAGGAGCGATTCGCCCGTGCGCGAGAGCATGCGGAAGAGGTCGCCCTCCTCGGCGCGCGTGCGTCGGACGAGCGTGGGCCAGTCCATCCCGGCGGCCCAGCGCGCGGCCGTGGCCGCGGCCGAGAAGTTGATTTCGGGCGCGGGCTCGATGTCCTGCTGCCACTCGACGCTGCCCACGTCGTAGGCGATGCGGTCGAACTTCGCCAGCGCCGTGATGAGCGCGTCGTCCAGCTCAAGCTCTCCGTAGTCGCGCTCGGCGTCGGCCGCGAGCGCCGCCATCAGGCCGGCGGCGCGCGGGGCGTCGAGCGAGGCGAAGAGCCCGCGGCCGATGGCCTCGCCGACTAAGAGCGGGCGGTCGAGGCGCAGGTCGGCGAGCCAGCGCCCGCGCTCCGTGACGCGCTCGGCGAAGAAGTCGAGGTAGCCGAAGTGGTGGAGAGCGCGGGCGCGCCGCTCGAAGGGCCCCCACACCTCGCCGCGCACCGCTTCGAGCCTGCGCCCGAGGCGCTCCATCGATTCGGCCTCCTGCATGACCGACCACAGAGCCTCCTCGCAACGCGTGCGCGCGCCGTCGCCGCCTTGTCCCGCGAGCGACTCGATGAGCTCGTTGATGAGCGCGACGGCCTCCTCGGTCGAGGAGCGCGCCTCGCGCAGACGCGGCTCGCGCAGTGGCGTGGCGCGGTTCGACTGCACCAGCTCGAAGGCGGCGTCGCGCGCCGCTTCGGTGAGCGGGTGCGTCTCCTCCCAGACGCGCCCGACGCGCTCCAGCGCGAGCGTGACGCGCCGGCCGTTGTCGCGCACGCCCGCGAGCCCTTCGCCGCGCCGCTCGGTGACGAAGACGAGGCGGCGGCTGCCGCGCCCGACGGCCACCACGCGGCCGGGCACGACCTCCTTGTCGAGCCAGCGCAGGAAGGCGTCGGTGCGCGTCTGCGGCGCGTCTTCGAGCAGGCGCGAGCGCGCGCTCGCGAGGCGTTCGAGCCCGCGTGCGGCGTCCGGCGGCAGGTCGCAGCCCGCCTCCGTGAGCTTCGCCTGCAAGCGGCGCTCGGCGTCCCTGCGCGCCGACTCGATGCGCGAGACCTCTTCGGCCGCGTCGCGTCGCGCGTAGGAGCGCTCGGCTATCTCGCGCACCTGCGCGAACGTCCCGTAAGCGTCGAGCAGGTTGAGGAGCGTCGTGTAGGTGGCGCGGAACTGACTCTCCAAAGGGTCTGGGTCGGCGTGGAGCAGCGTGGCCAGCTTCTGCGGGTTCTGGTGGAGGCCGGGCGCGGCGACGATGAAGCCGACGCGGTCGCGCCCGCGCCGGCCCGCGCGGCCCGTCATCTGCTGCAACTCCGACGCGGTCAGCGTCTGCCAGCCGCGCCCGCGCCTGACGTCGATGTTTTCGAGGACGACCGTGCGCGCAGGGAAGTCGACGCCGGCCGCGACGGTCATCGTCGCGAAGATGGAGTCGAGCAGCCCGGCGCTCATCAGCTTCTCGATGGCGAGCTTCCACGCGGGCAGGTGCCCGGCGTGGTGCGACGCCACGCCGCCGCGCAAGACCATGTCCCAGTGCCGGTGCTTGCGCACCTCCGGGTACTGCTCGGCCAGCCCTTCGAGCAGGCGGCGGCGGGCCTCGCGCCTCTCGGGCCCGGCCCCTCGGCGCGGCGCGTAGGCGGCCTCGGCGGCGGCCTCGTCGCAGCGCCGCCGCGTCGGGAGGAAGACGATGGCCGGCAGCAGGTCGTAGGAGGCCAGCGCCGCGAGCAGTATCGACGGCGGCATCTCGGGCATCCCGGCGCGGCGCTGCGGCGGCCCGCCGCGCTGGAAGCGCCCATGCGATGCTTGCCGCTCGCTCTTCGACGTCTGGGTGAAGCGCGCGATCTCGTTGTTGAAGTGGCCGCGGTCGTCGAAGAGCGGCGTCAGCCCGCCGTCGGGGAAGAGGAAGGCGGCGCGCAGCGGGACGGGGCGCGCGCCGGGGCGCGGGATGACGCGGCACGGGTGGCCGCGCACCTCGGCTATCCAGTCGGCGAACTCCCCGGCGCGCCCGACCGTGGCCGAGAGCAGCAGCATGCGCACGCGCGGCGGCGTGAGGATGATGGCCTCCTCCCAGACGTGGCCGCGCTCCTCGTCGGCGAGGTAGTGCGCCTCGTCGAGGATGACGAGGTCGGCCTGTAGCTGCTCGCCGCGGCGCAGGGCGTCGAAGAGCTGGTTGCGGTAGACCTCGGTCGTGCCGACGATGAGCGGCGCGTCCGAGCGCTCCTTGCGGTCGCCGGTCAGTATCCCGACCTTGTCCTCGCCGAACTCGGCGGTGAACTCGTGATACTTCGAGTTGGTGAGCGCCTTCAGCGGGCTCGTGTACCACGCGCGCTTGCCCCCGGCCAGGAGCCGCCGAATCTCCTCGCGCGCGATCCAGGTCTTGCCGCTCCCCGTGGGCGCGGTGACGAGCACGTCCTCGTGCTCGACCGCGGCGAGCGCTTCGAGCTGGAACGGGTCGGGCTCGAAGGGCGCGGGCTCGGGCGTGCCGATGCCTTCGAGGAGCTGGCGGAGCGGGCGCGTGCGCGCCTGTTTCGAGGCGACGCGCGAGGCCGTGTCGGCGGCCGCGGCCGCGGCCGGCGAAGGCGCGCGCGTCGGCGCGTCGGCGTGTCGGCGCGGGTCGTGTTGACGGGAGTCGTGCGGCCGCGGGGGCGTCGAGCCGCGGGGCGCGGGGCGGTCGTCGCGGGGCGCGCCGCCGTCGTCGCGCGCCCCCTCCCGGCGCGTGGAGGGGCCGCGTCGGCGGCCCTTGCTTCCTTTGCGCGAGCGCGTCATGGGCTGGATTGTACCGCAGGAACTTTGTGGAAAGCCCCCGCGTAATGCTAACTTTTGTGTGAATTTCGCAACGCACGGGGGATATAAAGCGTCTAATCCTTCGTGATTTGTGGCCCGGCGGCGGCGGACGCGCCGGGCGGAGTTTTCAAGGGAATGTCCCAGCTTTTCGACACTTTTGAAGTCAACCGCGTGCCGCGCTGGCCGCTGATGTCGCGGCTCGTGGCGCTCTCGGTCGTGCTGCACGGGCTCTTCCTCGTCGCGGTGGTCTACGTCCCCACGCTGCGCGGCCTGCTCTACGTCGCCTCGACGATGTCGGGCATCGAGTTCGTCCGCGAGGACTACGACAAGACGCTTTTGGGTCAGCGCGCCACCATCATCCGGCTCGGGCCGCACGAGAAGCTCTACTACCCGCCCGACTACTTCGGCGCGCCCGAGGTCGCCGAGACGAGTCAGCTCGACCCGATGTTGGTGCAGCCGGTCGCGCCGCCGCCGCCGCCCCCGGTCTACAGGGCGCGCCGCGTGAGGACGCCGAAGCCCGCGCCGGAGCCGACCCCGAGCCCGGACGAGGCCGCCGAGGCGACGACGGACGCCGACGCGGAGGCCGCCACCGAAGAGGCGCGCAAGAAGGCCGAGGACGAGTTGACCGAGGCCGAGAAGAAGACCGGCGTCCGGGCCCCGAAGATAAACCCGAAGCCGTGGGAAGACCTGGCCAGGGAGGGTAAAGAGCTGTTCGACCGGGGCAAGCTCAACCTGGACAGCCAGGTCGACGTGAGCGCCACGGCCGAGCGCGACGACGACGGCAAGCTGAAGCCCGAGACCGTCAACATCAAGTGGAACAAGCCGGGCGACGAGACGACCGCGCTGCTCGCGCAGAAGGTCATCACGGCCGTCAGCGAGAGCACCATGCTCAGCACGCTCGACGGCGCGAAGGGCGTCGACATGTCGCTCAGGATGGACGAGCAGGAGATCGTGGTCGTCATCGCCAACGAGTTCCCGTCCGAGGCCGAGGCGAAGAAGTTCGCGGAGGGCTACGGCACCATCCTCTACGCCGCGCGCATCATCAAGAGCGGCACGGACGAGGGCAAGCTGTATGACAACGTGAAGATCAGCCCCGACGGCAAACGGTTCGTCATCTCCTTCAAGATGCCGAAGGACGTGGCCGGCAAGATGATCGCCAACATGCTCGCCAAGAAGGCCGCCAAGGACGCGGCCGCGGCGCAGAGCAAGAGTTGAGCCGGCGGGCACTTTCCAGACCGAAAGGGCGAACCATGAGGGAATTTTTCAACCACATCTTCCACGCCGCCCCCGCGCCGCAGGGGCGCGCCGACGCCGCGCGCCAGCTCGCGCGCTTCGCCGTGCTCGGGGCCTTCGTCCTCGGCCTCGTGCCGGGCGGGCGTGCGGCGCTCGCGCAGGCGCGCAAGGCGGGCGGCGGCGTCGCCGCGGCCGACGCGGGCGTCAAGAAGACCGCGAAGGGCGAGACGCCCAAGGGCGAGAACGCCAGGGCCGGTAACACGAAGGTCAACGTCAAGCCCATCAAGGCGTTCCTCGCGCGCTCGCGCCGCCTGCACGACCAGGGCAAGTTCGACCTGTCGAAGCCGCAGACGATAGTCGTCGAGGGCGAGCGGCAGCAGGACGGCACGCTGACCGGCGTCCAGATCACGGGCGAGTCGGCCGCCGAGCCGGCGCTGCGCGCCGTCGCGCAGGACTTCGTCGCCTCCGTCAACGACAGCCACGCGCTGGCCTTCCTCAACGACGTCTCGCGCGTGCGGATGACGTTCACGCTCGACGGCGAGCGGTTCAGGGCGCTCACGGCCTCGGACGCGCCTTCGGAGGCGCGCGCCGAGGAGATGGCGCGCGGCTACCGGATGCTCATCAACGCCGGGCGGCTGATGAAGCGCGGCACCGACGAGGGCGCGCTCCTCTCCGGCATGAAGGTCTCGGCCAGCGGCAAGCAGCTCCTCATGAACCTCGACATGCCGCGCGAGCAGATGGGCAACATCCTCATGCGCCAGATCACGCCGAACTAACCCGAACCGGCGCGCGGGGAGAGAAGTAGACAGTAGACAGTAGGTTCCGCCGAGCGGACGTTGCCTGACACACGGGCGGCCCGGCCAAGAAGGTTTTTCTACTGGCTACTGTCTACTGACTACTGTCTACTTCCCCTGCTTGCGCCCCCTTCCGCCGCTCACATACAATCCAACATCGGCTTACTGTCGTGGCGCTCCGGCGGTTCGGGGTCAGGCTCCCCTGCCCGCACGCCGCCGCGACCAGAAGGGGGCGGGAGGGCCCGAGCCCCCGGCGGGACTAAAATCATGATCGATAAATTTCTGACCAAAGTTTTCGGCAGCAGCAACCAGCGCTACCTCAAGACGCTGACGCCGCTCGTCGCGCAGATCAACGACCTTGAGCCGTCGGTGCAGAAGCTCTCCGACGACGAGATGCGCGCGCGCATCGTGGCGCTGCGCGAGCAGGTCGTGCGCGAGATGGGCGACGTCACGGGCAAGGGCGAGGAGGCGCGCAAGGAGCGCAAGCGGCGCACGCAGGAGGCGCTCGACCGCGTGCTGCCCGAAGCCTTCGCCCTCACGCGGGAGGCGTCGGTGCGCGCCACGGGGATGCGCCACTTCGACGTGCAGCTCATCGGCGGCATCGCGCTCCACCAGGGGCGCATCGCCGAGATGAGGACGGGCGAGGGCAAGACGCTCGTCGCCACGCTGCCCGCGACCCTCAACGCGCTGACGGGGCGCGGCGTCCACGTCGTCACCGTCAACGACTACCTCGCCACGCGCGACGCCGACTGGATGGGCCGCATCTACAAGTTCCTCGGCCTCACGGTCGGGGCCATCGTCAACGACCTCGACGACTGGGAGCGCAAGGACGCCTACGCCGCCGACATCACCTACGGCACCAACAACGAGTTCGGCTTCGACTACCTGCGCGACAACATGAAGTTCGACCTCTCCACCTGCGTCCAGCGCGCGCACTTCTACGCCGTCGTCGACGAGGTGGACTCCATCCTCATCGACGAGGCGCGCACGCCGCTCATCATCTCGGGCGCGTCGGACGAGGCGACGGACAAGTACTACCAGGCCAACGCCATCTTCCCGCACCTCGTCCGCGCCGAGCTGGTCGGGCCCGAGAACAAGCCCGGCCCCGGCGACTACGTCGTCGACGAGAAGCAGCACTCGGCCGTGCTGACCGAGGAGGGCGTGGACAAGGCGGAGCGGCTCCTCGGCGTCGGCAACCTCTACGACCCGTCGAACATGGAGATGCTCCACTGCGTCGAGAACGCCATGAAGGCGCACACGCTCTACCGGCTCGACCACCACTACGTCGTGCAGGAGGGCGCGGTCATCATCGTCGACGAGTTCACGGGGCGGCTGATGCAGGGCCGCCGCTGGTCGGACGGGCTGCACCAGGCCGTCGAGGCCAAGGAGGGCGTCAAGATCGAGCGCGAGAACCAGACGCTCGCCACCATCACCCTCCAGAACTACTTCCGCCTCTACGACAAGCTCTCGGGCATGACCGGCACGGCCGAGACCGAGGCCGCCGAGTTCGACGCGACCTACAAGCTGGAAGTCGCCGTCATCCCGACCAACCGCTCGATGATCCGCAAGGACAACTCGGACGTCATCTACCGGACGCTCCCCGAGAAGTGGGACGCCATCGTCGAGGAGATCGTCGAGCGCCACCAGTCGGGGCAGCCGGTGCTGGTCGGCACCGTCTCGGTCGAGAACTCGGAGCTGATTTCGCGCCGCCTCTCGAAGGCCGGCATCCGCCACCGCGACGAGGCGGGCAACATCCTCATCGAGGGCGACGGCACCATCCCCGAGTACCACCACGTCCTCAACGCCAAGCACCACGAGCGCGAGGCCGAGATCGTCGCGCAGGCGGGCCGGAAGGGCGCGATTACCATCGCCACCAACATGGCCGGCCGCGGCACCGACATCCTGCTCGGCGGCAACCCCGAGTTCCTCGCGCGCGAGCACCTCAAGCGCCAGGAGGTCGACCCCGACGAGGCGACCAAGGAACAGTTCGAGGAGGCGCTCGAATACATCAAGCCCTTCGTCGAGCGCGAGCACAAGGAGGTCGTCTCCCTCGGCGGCCTGCACATCCTCGGCACCGAGCGCCACGAGTCGCGCCGCATCGACAACCAGCTCCGCGGCCGCGCCGGGCGGCAGGGCGACCCCGGCAGCAGCCGCTTCTTCCTCTCGCTGGAAGACGACCTGATGCGCATCTTCGCGGGCGACAAGGTCAAGGCGCTGATGCAGCGCCTCGGCATGGAGAAGGGCGTCGCCATCGAGTCGAAGATGGTCTCGAAGCGCATCGAGGCCGCGCAGAAGTCGGTCGAGGCGCGCAACTTCGAGACGCGCAAACACCTCCTCCAGTACGACGACGTGATGAACCGGCAGCGCGAGACCATCTACGGCCTGCGCCGCCAGTTGATGGAAGACCCCGACCAGCGCGACTACGTCCTCGGCGTCGCCGAAGACCTGCTCGGCGACCTCGTCAAGCAGTACCTGCCCGAGGCCGTCTCGCCCGACGACTGGGACGTGGAGAATTTCAAAATCCAGCTCCAGGCCACCTACGCCTTCGACGCCGAGGCCGAAGGGATAGACTTCGACAACTCGACGCCGGCGCACGTCAACGAGGCGGTCTGGGAGAAGGCGCGCGCCGCCTACGAGGCGAAGGAGGCGCAGGTCGGCCCCGAGGCGCTGCGCACCTACGAGCGCATCATCATGCTCAACATCATCGACGCGCAGTGGAAGGACCACCTGCTCGCCATCGACCACCTCAAGCAGGGCATCGGGCTGGTCGGCTACGGGCAGAAGGACCCGCTCGTCGAGTACAAGAAGGAGAGTTTCGACATGTTCCAGGCGATGCTCGACCGCATCGACACCGCCACCGTCCGCACGCTCTTCAACCTCCAGGTCGTCGCCGAGCAGGCCCCCGAGCAGTTGCAGCAGCGCCGCCAGCGCCGCCCGACCTCGATGACGTTTACGGGCCCCAACCAGGGCGCGACCGCCGCCGGCGAGGAGGCCGCGCGCACCAAGACCGTCACGCGCGACCAGCCCAAGGTCGGCCGCAACGAGCCCTGCCCCTGCGGCTCGGGCAAGAAGTACAAGAAGTGCTGCGGGACCTCCGCCTGAGCGCGGCCGCGGCCGCCCGCGTCGGTGCTATGATGAAGGCGGGGCAGGGCTTGCGGGAGCCGCCCCGCCTTCCTCTTTAGAGCAGTCGTCACGCGGGTACGCGGTGCCGGAGCTTCGACGCGGAGACGCGGCCGAACGCTTCGAGCCGCGTCCCCTCGTCTCCCGCGTCGGGCTCCCCGGATTTACAACCGACCGGACAAGGAATAGGGTTGACGGAGACCATGTCGCGCACCAGGAACTTCATCCTCGCCGCCGCCGCCGCGCTGGCCCTCCCCCGCGCCGCGACTCCGGCACACGCCGCACGGCAGACGCCCGCCGCCGCGCAGACGGCCGCGGCCGGGGACGACTACGAGCGGGGCCGACGCCTGCTCGCCGAGGGCAAGGCCGCGGGAGCGACCCCGCTGCTCAAGCGCGCCGCCGAGGCGCGCAAGACGGACGCCGACGCCTGGCACCAGCTCGGCCTCGCCCACCTCCGCACAGGGAAGGCGGGCGACGCGCGCAAGGCTTTCGAGAACGCCCTCAAGGCGCGCCCCGACTGGGCGCTCGCGCGCACGGGACTCGCCTACGCGCTGCTCGTCCAGGGGAGGGCGCGCGACGCCGAGCGCGAGGCCGAGCGCGCCCTCGCGCTCGACCTCAAACTCGCCGACGCGCACTTCGTACTCGGCACCGTCCGCTTCCACTCGGAGAATTTCACGCAGGCCGCCGCCGACGCAGAGGCCGCCCTGCGGCTCAGACCCGACTTCCCGCCGGCCGCGTTCCTCTACGGCGACGCGCTGCTCAACCTATACATCTCCGAGAGCGCGCGGCAGGCCGAGCTGCACCCGCTGACGCCCGCCGACGGCGAGCAGGCGCGCAAGGCGGTCTTCGAGAAGCGCGACGCGGCGCTCGTCCCCTTCAAGGCGCGCATGCTCGAAAACGCCGACCGTCTGGAGGCGTTCGCCAGGACCTGGGCCAACGCCGCGGAGGCCGAACGGCTGCGCGAGTTGTCGTCGTCGCTCCGCCTCTACGGGGGGCTGCGCGGCGAGAGCCCCGGCGTCTTCCGCCAGTTCGAGGTCACGACCAAGGCGGTCATCGTCTCCAAGCCGATACCCGGCTTCACGGAGGAGGCGCGACAGCAGGAGGTGTCGGGGACGGTGCGGCTGCGCGCCGTGCTCGGCGCGGACGGGCAGGTCAGGAACGTCATCCCCGTCAGGCGGCTGCCCGCCGGGTTGACGGAGGCGTGCGTCGCGGCCGCGCGCAGGATCAGGTTCAAGCCCGCGACCATCGACGGCGCGCCCGTCTCGCAGTTCGTCTTGCTCGAATACAACTTCAACGTCCGCTGAAGGCGGGGCGGGACCCCGCCCCGAGACGTACCGACGGCCCCCGCGCGGGGGCTTAGAATCTCCCGCACACGATGAGCGCCGACAACACCTCGACCAACCCGGTAGTGCAGGCCGTCGTCTCGGGCGCGGCCCCGCAGCAGGCGCGCATGGCCGCCGCGCGCGGGCTCCTGCCCGTGCCGCAGGACGTGATGCTGGAACTGCTCGTGGCGCTGCGCTCGGACGCCGACGCTGACATCGCGCGCGCCGCCGACGAGACCCTCGCGGCGCAGGAGGCGTCGGCGCTGCACGGCGTCGCCGCCGAGCCCTCGACCCGCCCCGCCGTGCTCTCCTACCTCGCCGCGCGCCCCGGCCTCGCGCGCGAGGTGCAGGAGTCGCTCGCGCTCAACGCCTCGACGCCCGACGAGGCCGTCGCCGCGCTCGCGCGCGAGACGCGTGAGGGCGCGGTGCTCGACCTCGTCTCGGTCAACCAGCAGCGCCTCATCCGCGCGCCCTCAATCATCGACGCCGTGCTCGCCAATCCCGCGCGCACGCCCGACGCCGAGCGCCGCGTGCGCGAGACGCGCCGCGAGTTCTTCGAGAAGGAGCGCGGCGCGCAGCAGGTCGCCGACGAGATGCGCGCGCGCGGACTCGGGGCGGCCGCGGAGTTCGTCGAGTCGGCCGAGTCCTTCTCCGCCGACGGCGACGGCCTCAGCCTCGACGACGCCTGGCTCATCGCGCAGCACATCGAGGTCCTGGACGAGGACGTGGACGACTCCTGGCTCCCGTCCGAGCGGCTCGAAGAACTGCTCGACGCGACCTTCGAGCAGCGGCAGGCCGCGGCCGAGCGGCTCGTCGCGGAGGCGAGCGCCGAGGGCGGCGGCACGGCCGCGCCCGAGCGCCTCGCGCTCATCCGCCGCATCATGATGATGAAGGTCAAAGACCGCATCAAGCTCGCGATGAAGGGCGACCGAGAGGCGCGCTCCATCCTCATCCGCGACCCCAACAAGGTCGTCGCGACGGCCGTCATCAACAACCCGCGCATCACCGACCAGGAGGTCGAGGCCATCGCCGCGATGCGCACCGTCTCCGACGAGGTGCTCCGCCTGATCGCCATGAACCGCGGCTGGGCGCGCCAGTACCCCATCATTCACAACCTCGCGCGCAACCCCCGCACGCCGCTCCCCACGGGCATGGGCATCCTCCCGCGCCTCCACGCCAAAGACCTCAAGACCCTCGGCCAGAACCGCAACGTCTCCGACGCCGTCCGCCGCCAGGCGCTCAGGCTGGCGACGACCCGCGGACAGTAA
>DASVSK010000989.1:0-3680 GCA_036388135.1 Pyrinomonadaceae bacterium
TGATGCAGTCGTCCACCTTGTTCGAGAAGATGTCGAACCCCTGCGGCGCTTCGTCGAGCCGCATCCGGTGCGTGATGACGAACGACGGGTCTATCTCGCCGTTCCTGACGTATTCGAGTAGGCGCTTCCAGTAGCGCTGGACGTGGCACTGACCCGTCTTCATCGTCAGGCTCCGGTTCATGAACGAGCCCATCGGGAACTT
This sequence comes from Pyrinomonadaceae bacterium, assembly GCA_036388135.1. Taxonomy (GTDB): domain Bacteria; phylum Acidobacteriota; class Blastocatellia; order Pyrinomonadales; family Pyrinomonadaceae; genus QHXN01. The sequence goes on from DASVSK010000989.1 coordinate 203, forward strand.
GTCGATGAGCCCGCCGTAGACGCCGATGACCGAGACCGTCCCGCCGTTGCGGCAGCACATGATCGCCTCGCGCAGCGCGATGGGCCGGTCGGTCTCGCCCATCACGGCCTGCTTCGCGCGGTCGTAGGCGTACTCGAAGCCGTGCGCCCCCGCGCCGTGCGCCTCCATGCCGACGGCGTCGATGCAGGCGTCGGGCCCGCGCCCGCCCGTCATCTCCATCAGCGTCTCGTAGACGTTGGCCTCCTCGTAGTTGATGGTGTCGGCCTTCGCCCCCTCGCGCGCCATCCGCAGGCGCTCGGGGAGGCGGTCGATGCCGATGACGCGCTCGGCCCCCAGCAGGTACGCGCTCGCCATCGCGAACTGGCCGACGGGGCCGCAGCCCCAGACGGCCACCGTGTCCCCGGGCTTGATGTCGCACATCTCCGCGCCCATGTAGCCGGTCGGGAAGATGTCGGAGAGGAAGAGCACCTGCTCGTCCGAGAGTTCCTCGGGAATCTTGAGCGTGCCGACGTCGGCGAAGGGCACGCGCGCGTACTCCGACTGCCCGCCCGCGAAGCCGCCCGTCAGGTGCGAGTAGCCGAAGATGCCGCAGGGGCTGTGGCCGAACATCTTCTCGGCCATCCACGCGTTCGGGTTCGAGTTCTCGCACAGCGTGTAAAGCTCCTGCTGGCAGAAGAAGCACTTGCCGCAGGAGATGGGGAAGGAGACGACGACGCGGTCGCCGACCTTCCGGTCGTGGAGGTCAGGCCCCACCTCGACTATCTCGCCCATGAACTCGTGGCCGAGGATGTCGCCCTTCTGCATCGTCGGCATGAAGCCGTTGTAAAGGTGCAAATCAGACCCGCAGATGGCCGTCGAGCTGATCTTCACGATGGCGTCGCGCCGGTTCAGAATCTTCGGGTCGGGCACCTGCTCGATCCTCACGTCTTGCTTGCCGTACCAACAGTTCGCTCTCATTCACGTCCCCCTTATTAAACTTTCCGGCCGCCTTACAGCCCGACGCCGAGCGGCTGCGCGGGCCTCTGCTCGCTGTAGCCTTCGCCCGTCAACGTCCCGTCCGAGACGACGACCTCGCCGACCTCCATCACCTGTTTGAAGCGCCGCAGGTCTATCTGCATCTGCCCGTCGGGGTCCGCGCCCAGGAGCTTGGCGACGAGCGCGCCGGCCGCGCCGCCCGGCGGGCTGTAGTCGAGCTCGACGCGGACGACCGTGCCGCGCCCGCCCGTGGCCTGCTGGAAACGCACCGTGCCCGAGTTCTTGACGTCCGAGCCTTCGAGCGAGCGCCACGCGATCAACTGGTTCGGGACGTCTTCGGTGATCTCGGCGTCCCACTCGACCGTCCCGCCCGGGGCCGTCGCTACCCAGTGCGAGCGCCCTTCGCCCGTCACCGTCACCGATTCGAGGTAGCGCATGAAGAGCGGCAGGTTCTCGAAGTCGTGCCAGAACTGGTACACCTCCTCGGGCGGGGCGTCGACGATGATGCTCTTGTTCACGGGAACGTAGCCCCGCTCCGGCTTCTCTTCGCCGTCGCCCGCGCCGAGCTGCTGAGCGCAGAGCACGTCGAGCGCCGTCACCGTCAGCACGTTAGCCGTGGCGAAGACGACGCGCCCCTTGTCCGAGGCGGGCGAGGCGAAGGCCGCGCCCAGGCAGGCGAGGTCTATCGCGTCGCCCACGACCCGCGACCAGACGGCCTGCGTCGGCCGCCGGCCCTGCGAGAAGATGGCGAGGCCGTGCGCTATCTCGCGCAGCCCCAGCAGGCGTATCAGCCCCGTGCCGCCGCGCACGCCCGCCACGCGCGCGATGCCGCGCGGCGCGAGCAGCTCCGCCAGCCCGAGCCCGATGCTGAACCAGCCGAGCCCGCGCGCCAACTGCTCCTCGTCGACGTACTTCAACGTGCCCTGACGCCGCCCGTCGCCGAGCTGGCGGCCGTTCAACGGCGCTTCCGGCCCGGTCAGCCCGTCCTTGATGCCGTTCGCGAGCGGCGATTGCGACTGCCCGGGCGCGTCGCCCGCCTGTCCCTCGCCCTGTTCCTGTCTCTTCGTTCCCGTCGCCATAGGCCATAACCCCCTGTTGAAAGATTCGCCCGGCCGGCCTCGCTGGCCCGCCTCCGGGGTTTATTCGCGGCGCGCGCCGCAGTCAAATCGCCACAGCCGTCCGCGGTCAGATTAGAAAGTGTGTGCGGAGCGTAGCAGCAACCGGTTGCAAAGAGGTTACGAGATTGATGCGGGTCAATCTCAGACACACCCCGGCCTCGCCGCACGGCGCGAGGGAGTACCAGCGAAGGTCAGAAGCGTTTACGCGGTGGCCGTGGGTTCGACGGGGCGGTGGACTTTTCGGCCGCCGCGTTTTTGTGCGAGACTGCGGGGCAGCGTTCTTCGCAGACTCGAATACGACGGCGGGGCTTTCATGAACGATTCCGTGTTGGCGGGCGGCCGCCCTACCTGGGCCGAGATTGACCTGGACGCGCTCGCGCAGAACTTCCGCGCGGTGCGCGGGCGCGTCGGCGCGGGCGTGAAGGTGATGGGCGTGGTCAAGGCCGACGCCTACGGCCACGGCGCGGCGGAGTGCGCGCGCAGGCTCGAAGCGGAAGGCGCGGACTGGCTCGGGGTCGCGACGCCGGAGGAGGGCTTCGCGCTGCGGCGCGCGGGCCTGAGCCGCCCCGTCCTCTGCTTCGGAGGCTTCTGGGAGGGGCAGGCCGAGGCGTGCCTCGCGCTCGGCGTCGTCCCCGTCGTCTACAGGCTCGACATGGCCGAGGCGCTCGACGCGGCCGCGCGCGCGGCGGGCGTCGTCGCCGAAGTTCACGTCAAGGTGGACACGGGGATGGGGCGGCTCGGCGTGCGCCACGACGAGGCCGCAGAGTTCGCGGGGCGGCTGCGGGACTTCGAGCACGTGCGCGTCGGCGGGCTGATGACGCACTTCGCGGCGGCCGACGAGCCGGGGCGCGACTGCTTCACCGGCGACCAGTTGAAGCACTTCCGCGAGGCGGTCGCCGCCTTCCGCGCGCGCGGCCACGAGCCCGAGTACGAGCACATGGCGAACTCAGCGGCCACCTTCGCGCACCCCGAGGCGTGGGGCAACATGGTCAGGCCGGGCGGCGTCCTCTACGGCCTCTGGCGCGACGTGCTCCCGCCGCAGGCGGGCGAGCCGGGCCTGCGCCCCGTGATGACGCTGCGCACGCACGTCACGCTCCTCAAGCGCGTACACGCCGGCGAGACACTCGGCTACGGCTGCACGTACGAGGCGGCGCGCGAGATGCTCGTCGCCACGGTGCCCGCCGGGTACGCCGACGGGTACGCGCGCGCCCTGTCGAACCGCGGGCGCGTCGTCGTGAGGGGGCAGTTCGCGCCGGTCGTGGGCCGCGTCTCGATGGACTTGACGTTGCTTGACGTGACGGACGTCGAGGGCGTCAGGGTCGGCGACCGCGTGACGCTGCTGGGCGCGGACGGCCGGCTCCTGCTCCCGGCGGAAGACCTCGCGC
>DASVSK010000990.1:0-5890 GCA_036388135.1 Pyrinomonadaceae bacterium
CTAAGACGGCGCGCAGCCGCCGCACAATCTTCGTACCTGCGCCGCTACTAAACAAGTTGGCCGTTCACAAGCGGCAACAGGCAGAGGCACGGCTGCAAGCGGGCGCATCATGGCACGCTCACGATTTAGTCTTTTGTAGCGAAGAGGGAACGCCGCTATCAATCCCAAATCTTACCTATCGCTACTTCCGTCCTATTCTTGAAAAGGCAGAACTGCCACGCATCCGGCTTTACGACCTGCGCCACACCTGCGCCACGCTGCTACTAATGGCAGAGGAAAACCCAAAGGTAGTAAGCGAGCGGCTTGGACACTCAACAATTGTGCTCACGCTAGACACTTACTCTCACGTCCTGCCCACCATGCAGCAACAGGCGACGGCGCGGCTTGAAAAGATGCTTTACAGCAACAGAGGCAGTAAGCAGAAGAATACAGCTTAGGATTTGGCAGACCATTGGCAGACCAAACGACTACGGGCAGCCAATTGGCTGCCCGTAAGTTATTGATTCTAAAAAGGCGGCGGTCGGAATCGAACCGACGAATAAAGGTTTTGCAGACCTCTGCCTTACCACTTGGCTACGCCGCCGGTGTGAAAGGGGAAGGGAGAAAGGCGAAGGGCGAAAGTTAGGATTTAACTTTCGCCTTTCGCCCTTCGCCCTTCTACTTTCTGGAAGCGGGAGACGGGATTTGAACCCGCGACTTCGACCTTGGCAAGGTCGCACTCTACCGCTGAGTTACTCCCGCGTGAGCGTTTGAAATTCTACCGATTCGCCCGCCGTTGTCAAGCGGCCCCGGCCGACGGGGGTTAATTGCCGGAAACCTCCCGCGTAGGTTGATTTGACACCCGCGGGGCGATGACGGAAACTTTCAGCCGGCGGTCGACATGCCGCCGCCCCCTTCCAAAGACATTCTGTGCCCGAGACCTCTGCCGGAGGAGTGTGTCAGCTATGATTCTCAAGCTCGCTCAACGTCGTCCCACGTCGTCCCGAATGCACGGCCGCGAAGTCCTGGCCGTCGTCCTCTTCATGTTGGCCGCGGCGGCGGGCGTCGCCGCGCAGACGTACCAGAAGCCGCCGCAGGCCGTGCTCGACGTGCTGAACGCGCCCGTGCCGCCGCAGGCCGCCATCAGCCCCGCGCGCGACTACATGCTGCTCGCGCAGGGCGTGCGCTATCCGCCGGTCTCGGAGCTGGCGCAGCCGATGTTGCGGCTCGCGGGGCTGCGCATCAACCCGAACACCTCGGGCCGCCACCTCGCGCCTTACTACGTCGCGCTGACGCTCAAGAAGATCGCGGACGGGTCGGAGCGGAAGGTCGAGTTGCCGCCGGGCGCGCGCGCGGGGATGCCGGTGTGGAGTGCCGACGGCAGGCGCTTCGCCTTTACCAACACGACCGACGCGGGCACCGAGCTGTGGGCCGGTGAGGTCGCAGGCGCGCGCGCCTGGAGGCTGAAGGGCGTCGCCGTCAACGCCGTCTACGGCCAGGCCGTCCAGTGGATGCCGGACAACCGCACGCTACTGGTGCAGACCGTCCCGTCGAAGCGCGGCGCGCCGCCCGCCGTAGAGACCGTGCCGAAGTCGCCCAACATACAGGAGAGCAGCGGCCGGCCCGGGCCCGTGCGCACTTACCAGGACCTTTTGAAAGGCCGGCACGACGAGGCGCTCTTCGACTTCTACGCCACCTCCCAGCTCGCCTTCGTGGACGCCGAGTCGGGGAAGGCGAGCCCGCTCGGCGCCCCCGGAATCTTCGACGAGGCCGACCCCTCGCCCGACGGCCGGCACGTCCTCGTCGCGCGCCTGCAACGCCCCTACTCCTACCTCCACCCGGCCGACGACTTCCCCAAGGAGGTCGAGGTGTGGGATAGGAGCGCGAAGGTCGTTCACAAGCTCGCGAGCCTGCCGCTCGCCGACGAGGTGCCGATCGAGGGCGTGCCGAAGGGGCCGCGCTCGTACCAGTGGCGGCCGACCGAGCCGTCGACGCTCGTCTGGGCCGAGGCGCTCGACGAGGGCGACCCGAGGAGGAAGGCGGCGCACCGCGACCGCGTCATGATGCTCAAGGCCCCCTTCGCCGGCGCGCCCGCCGAGGTCTTCAAGACCGAGCACCGCTTCAGGGGACTTGATTGGGACGAGCGAGGCGAGACGGCCTTCGTGCGCGACTTCGACCGCGACAGGCGCTGGGTGCGGACGCAGCTCGTCGAGGTGGACAGGCCGGGCGCGGCCGCGCGCGTCGTCTGGAGCCACAGCAGCAGCGAGCGTTACAACAACCCCGGCACCCCTCTGGTGCGCGTGCTCCCGAACGGCCGGCGCGTCGTCCTGCGCCACGGCGACTTCATCTACCTGACGGGCGCGGGCTCGTCGCCCGAGGGCGACCGCCCGTTCCTCGACCGCATGGACGTCCGCACGCTCAAGTCGGAGAGACTCTTCCGCAGCGACGCGCAGGCTTACGAGACGGTCGTCGCGCTCGTCACGGACGACGCGCGGCAGTTCATCACGCGGCGCGAGCGGCCCATCGAGCCCTCGAACTACTACGTGCGGACGATAGTGCCGGGCGCTCCGGCCGCCGCCGCCGACGGCGCGACGAACGACGCCGGGCTGAGGGCGCTGACGAACACGCCCGACGCGACGCCGCAGCTACGCGGCATCAGGAAGCAGCTCGTGAAGTACAAGCGCGCGGACGGCGTAGACCTGTCGTTCACGCTCTACCTGCCGCCCGGCTACAGGGAGGGGACGCGGCTGCCGACGGTCGTCTGGGCCTACCCGCTGGAGTTCAACGACCCGAGCGTGGCGGGGCAGGTCACGGGCTCGACGCAGCGCTACACGACCATCACGGGCGCTTCGCACCTCTTCTTCCTGCTCGCGGGCTACGCCGTCCTCGACAACACGACGATGCCCATCGTCGGCGACCCCGAGACGATGAACAACACGTACGTCGAGCAGATAGTCGCCAGCGCGAAGGCGGCCATCGACAAGGCGGCGCAGATGGGCGTGACCGACCCGGAGCGCGTGGGCGTCGGCGGCCACTCCTACGGCGCGTTCATGACGGCCAACCTGCTCGCGCACTCCGACCTCTTCCGCGCCGGCATCGCGCGCAGCGGCGCTTACAACCGCACGCTGACGCCCTTCGGCTTCCAGAGCGAGCGGCGGACGCTGTGGGAAGCGCCTGAGATGTACGTCAAGGTCTCGCCCTTCATGGTCGCGCACAGGATTAACGAGCCGATACTGCTCATCCACGGCGAGGCCGACAACAACACGGGGACTTTCCCCATCCAGTCCGAGCGCATGTACCAGGCACTGCGCGGGCACGGCGCGACCGTGCGATACGTCACGCTCCCGCTCGAATCGCACGGCTACGCCGCGCGCGAGACGACCGAGCACGTGCTCTACGAGATGATTAACTGGTTCGACAGGCACGTGAAGAACGCCGGGCCGCGGAAGACGGAGGGGCAGAAGGCGGAGCGTTGAGCCGCCGCCCGGGGCTCGCGTGAACCCGCACGGCGCTGTGCGGGGCGTTGAGAAAAACTAAAGGCGGCCGCCCGGCGAAGGGCGGCCGCCTTTAGTTTTTACGCCCGCGCGTGGGCGGACTTAGTTGTTGCCGAAGCGCTGGCGGTACTCGGCGGAGGAGATGAAGGCTTTGACCATCTCGGCCGCGACGAAGTTGCCGTTGAACTGGTTGAGCTTCGTGAGCCAGAAGTTGTAGCCCTCCGCGTCCGGGTCGCGGCGCAGGTAGCCGAAGTATTCCATCAGGACGAAGGCGGCGTTGAACTCGGCGGCCCTCACCGAATTCGAGTCGGCCACCACGCGCAGGGCGGTCGACCGTCCCGCCTCGACGGAGCCCGCCGTGTTGAAGGCGTCGATGGCCCCCTGCCGCTCGGCCGGGGTCGGGGCGACGCCCGCCGATGAGTAGAGAGCGTCCACGTAGGCGGCCGCGGTCGTGTGCGGGTTGCGCCCGCTCAAGGTCAGCGCGGCCTCCACGTGCGAGGCGTAGGTCTGCTTGTTCCCCGCGAGACTCTGCTCGTACCCCGGCTGGCCGACGACGACGCCCTGGCCTATCTCCCGCTGGTCGCGGGTCAACTCGTCGAAGGTCATCCTCGTCGCGGGGTCGTTCGAGCGGCGGCCGAAGGCGACGCGCTGGACGCGCAGGGCGTAAAAGCCCGTCTCCTGGAACTCGATGGAGAGGAAGAAGGCCGCGCTGACGTTGATGCGCTTCACCTCGCGGCAGATGTGGTCGCCCATGCACTTCTCGATGTCCTGAGTCCAGAAAGCCTGACCCGACTCGTCTGGCTCGCGGTTGAGGAAGTCGCGGTACTGCTGGCGGACGAAGTAGGGCTCGTAGTCGATGCGGACGGGCAGGCCGACCTGCGGGCGCAGCACGAAGAGACCCTGCTCCATGCCGCTGGCGATGACCGTCCCGCTGGCGAAGAAGGGGTAGTTGCCCCAAGTGCCGTTGAAGAACGGCTGGTTGTCGACGGGGTAGACGTCGAAGAAGGCCACCTCCGAGAGGTTCCCCGCGGCGGCGTTGCGGACGTCGACGACGCGCACGCCGCTGCGGTAGTTCGACTCGAAGGCGAAGAGGCCGCGGACGTAGAGGTTGTGGTCGATGGACTCGGTCGGGCCCTCGTAGATGCCGCGCACGGAGGGCTCGTCGAGGTTCGAGACGTCCCAGACGAAGGTGCGCGTCTTCAGCGGGGGCTGGGTCGGGTTCTGCTGCCGGAAGTTCTGCTCGTCCAGCTCGTCGTCGAGGAGGAAGGTCGCGTGGTCGCCCGTCAGCCAGCCCTGGTGCGTGTAGCCGCTCCCGGCGTAGGTCTTGCGGGAGAGCTGTAAGGGCGCGGCCTTGTTCGTCACGTCGACGATGGTCAACGTGTCCTCGTTGGCGCTGAAGCAGACCTCGCGGCCGCGGTGCTGCGCGTCGGGGCCGCGGTAGACGACGCACTGCGTCTCGTGCGTGTAGCCGTCCTCGTTGACGCAGCCGGCGAACGAGGGGGCGGCGGGGTTGCGCGCGTCGACGATGTGGAGGCCGCCGCCGCGCGTCGACGTCGCGCCGGGGCAGGTGTCGACGTTGGGCGTGCGCCCGGCCGCGGGACGGCTCCCGGCGACGTAGAGGTAGCCCGTCTCCTCGTTGACGGCGATGGTGTGGGCGCTCCCGAAGTTGTTGTAGTGCGCCGTCGCGGTGAAGGTCTGCGGCGAGGCGAGGCCGCGGAGCCGCGTCAGGTCGAAGACCTGCATGCCGTGTTCTGCGGCCTCGCTGACGACGTAGAGGTGGTTGCGGTAGACCTTCAGGCTGTGCCAGAGCGAGTCGACGGAGTGGCGCGGGAGGTTGCCGAGGTAGACGGGCGCGGTCGGGTTCGTCACGTCGACGAAGGCGACGCCGTTCGAGAGCCCGAGGAGCGCGTACTCCCTGTCGGTCTGCGGGTCTGTCCAGCCCCAGATGTCGTTGGCGGTGATGTTCGCCGCGTCGGTAGCGTCGATGTCGGCGATGGGGAGCAGGGCGGCGAGGTCGACTTTGTTGCAGGGGAACGTGCCGGCCATGCCGTTCACGCAGGGCGTGTTCGCCATCGCGGCGAGCGCCGCGCCGTCGGGCTGGCCGTTCCCGCCCGGGCTGTGGTGCTCGCCCTCGTGGGCACGTGCCGACCAGACGGCGAGGCTTACGGCGAACAGGAGCGAAAGGGTGACGACTGTTTTTCTGGTGCTCATGGTCTTGACGGTTCGGAGACGTGGAAGTGACGTGCGTGGGCGGGGAGGCCGGCATCATAACACAAAAGGAAAAAGTGGAAAGTGGAAAGTGGAAGGGGGAAGGGGGAAGGCCGGGACATGCCTGACGGCGTGACTTAAGTTAACTTAATCGGCGCGGAGCGCCGTCCTGGCTTTCGCCCTTCACCTTTCACCTTTCCACTTTTCTT
>DASVSK010000991.1:0-3689 GCA_036388135.1 Pyrinomonadaceae bacterium
CCGTCGAGTTCCCCGCTCAGCATCACATTTAACGAGATGTTATAAGCGGGGCTGCCCGGGTCGAGCTGGTCAATAAACCACAGCCGCTGCTGAGCGAATGAAAGAGGAGCGACGCTCAGCGCCCTGCGCGTGATGGACAGCGCCTTCAGGACATCTATTTCTTGATTCGCCAGCTTTAGCTGTAGAAGCTCGCGCTGCTTCGGGGAGAGGGCGGCGATACGCTTTGCAATGTCACTCATGCGACGTCCTACCGATCTCTGTCTTTGAGATTACTGAAGCTCGCTGAACAGCGCGGCGTCCAGGTCCGCCTCCGGCAAGGCTTCCACCTCTTCCAGTATTTGCTCTAGCCTCTTGCTCTCGCGCGCTTCCACACTCTCGACCACGACCCGCGCGAGGCTGGCGATGGTCGGGGCTTCGAAGAAGCTGCGGAGCGAAATCTCTATCTGGAAGGTGTCGCGCAGGCGCGAGATAAGCTGCGTGGCGAGCAGGCTGTGGCCGCCGAGGTCGAAAAAGCTGTCGTCAACGCCGACGCGCTCGATGCCGAGGAGCGTCTGCCAGATGCTAGCGATGGTCTGTTCGACGTCGCTCTCGGGGGCGCGGTAAGTATTCGGTAACTCGGGCCTGGAATGAAGTTTCGACGGCGCGGCCGAGGCGTCAGATTCCGTCCGCTGCTCAAGTTCGATCCAACGGGCGATGCGTCCGTGCAGGTCGGTCGTTGATACGATTACCTGCGCCAAGTCGCCCGCGTGAAGTATCCTCCCGAAGGCTTCGGCACCCTCCTCGGGCAGCACCCCGAGCGTGTCCGTCGGGATGTCGTCGGCGCTCCGGTCGCCCCGGCCGAACTCCCAGGCGTCCCAATTAATGGCTACCCAAGGCGTGAGCCCCGGCATGTTCTGCCGCTGGGCGAGCGCGTCCATGAAGATGTTCGATGCGGCGTACGCGGCGAAACCTATCCCGCCCAGAACCGAGGAGAGAGACGAAATCAGGACGACGAAATCAAGCTCGCTCTCACGGAAGATGCTTTCCAACACGAGCGGCCCGTAGACCTTCGCCTGAAAAAGCCGCTCGCTATGCTCACGACCCGTCTCCGAAATCGCGGAGACGGTCTGCTCCCCGGCGAGGCCGGCGGCGTGGACGAGGCCGTGGATGTCGCCGAACCTCTCCCGGCCGGCCCTGACCGCCTCGCTCATCTCCTCCTCGCTGCCCACGTCGGCGCGCGCCACCATCGCCTCGCCCCCCGCCTCCTCTATCCGCCTGAGGGCCTCGGCCGCCCGCCCGCCTTCGCCGCCGCCGCCGCGCCCGACCAGGATGAGGCGCGCCCGGGCGGAGCGGGCCAGGCTCTCGGCCACGGCGAGGCCGACGCCGCCCAGGCCCCCCGTGATGAGGTAGACGCCGCCGCGCCGCAGCCGCGACGGGAGCGCGGGCTCTTGCCGCGCGGCGTCTGAGGCCGAGGCCGGGTCTCGGGGGGCGCGGGGGTCGGGGCCGAGCGGGACGGCCTCGAAGGTCTGCGCCCAACGCCTCCGCCCGCGGTAGGCCACAGACTTTTCGTGCAGGGCGTCGGCCGTCAGTTCCGTGACGAGTCGAGCCACCAGCTCTTTCTCCCAAGGGGTGTTCGGGCCGGGCAGGCTGATGTCAATGTTGCGGCAGGTGATGTTGGTGTACTCCTGCGGGATGACGCGGCAGGGCCCCAAGACCATCGCCTTCTCCGGCCTCAACTCGTCCGTCTCGTTTACGGCCTGGGTGTCGTTCGAGATAACCGAGAGTCGCGCCTTGCCGGTCACACACTCCTGCGCGAGCGCCTGCGCTAAGAAGAGCAGGCTATAGAAGCCCCTCTGCAAGAACGTATCGAGTGAGAGCGGTGTCGGCGGGTGGCGCGCCAGGGTCAGGGCGTCGGATGTGACGCCCCAGAAATGCGCGATTAGCTGCGGCGTCTGCCCCGCGCTGACGAGCTTCCTGAGTAAGGAGTGATAGTCGTTCTGCTGACGCGGGTCTATCACATACTCGTGCCTGCCGAACTGTTCGAACTGCTTGCCGGCGGCCACGGTGACGACCTCTTTGCCCTGTTGCTCCAGGCCGCGCGCGACCTGCGCGCCGATACCGCACTCGTCGACGAAGACGAGGCAGCGTTGCGGCTCGCCCGCCTGAGGCTGAGGGGCTTGCCGCGCCCCGTCGCAGGCTTCGCGGACGGCGGGGGGCACGGACTGTTTCCACAGGGGGACGTAAAACCATTCGGTGATGTCCGCCCTCTTCTCCTGCATCTGCCGCGCGGGCGCGAGGGCCGGGCTTCCGGGTTGTGCATCCACCCAGTAACGCTGACGCTCGAACGGGTACCCCGGCAGCCCCACGCGCCGACGCCGCTCGCCCTCGTACAACCTCTCCCAAGCGACCTCGACGCCCGCCGTCCACAGGCGGCCGAGTGCTTGCAGCATCGTCTCCTCGTCCGACTCGCCGCCGTGGGCCTGCCCCAGCGAAGACAAGAGCAGTTCCGGAGCGTGCCTGCGCGGCTGTTGCCTGACAAGCGTCTTTAGCGTGTTTCCCGGCCCCACCTCCAATAACACCTGTTCGGGGTCGCCGAGCAACTCCCCGGCGCACGCGGAGAAGAGCACGGGCTGGCGCACATGACGCACCCAGTATTGGGGGTCGGTCGCTTCGTCCGCCGTTATCCATCTCCCCGTGACGTTCGAGAGGTAAGGCGTCTGCGGGGGGCGGAGCTTGACGCCGGCGACCGCCTCCGCAAACTCTTTCAGTATCGGCTCCATCATTTTCGAATGAAAAGCGTGTGAGGTGTGCAGGCGTCTGAACGAAATGCCCTTTCCGCTCAGCTCACGCTCCACCTCTTCGACCTCCTCGGCGGCACCGGAGATGACGCACAGGGAGGGCGCGTTCACCGACGCCAGAGACAAGGTTCCGCCGTCGCGCCCCCTGAGCAGGTCTTCTACCTCGCCTTGCGCGAGCGGCACGCTCAACATCGCGCCCGGCGGGAGGCTCTGCATCAGGCGGGCGCGCGCGGCGATTAAGGAGAGCGCGTCTTCCAACTCCATCACGCCGGCCAGGCACGCCGCGGCGTATTCGCCGACGCTGTGCCCGACCATCGCCTGCGGGCGCACGCCCCACGACATCCATTGCCGCGCCAGCGCGTACTCGACGGTGAACAGGAGTGGCTGCGCGACCTGTGTTTGCCTCAGGCGCTCGTGCGCCTCGTCCGCGAGCAGCAGGGTGCGTAAATCAAGGTCGAGGTGGGACTCCAGGATGCGCGCGCAACGATCAACCTCTTCCCGAAAGACCCTCTCGACGTGATAGAGGTTCTTGCCCATGCCCGCGTACTGGGCCCCTTGCCCCGGGAACATCATCACGACGGAACGGCGGCGCGGCTCGTGCGCTCCCGTAAAGACGCACCGCCCGTCCGACGTCTCCAGCATCCGCGCCGTGTCGTCGCCCTCGTGGCAGACCGCGACGCGCCTGCGTCCGAAGGCGCGGCGGCCCATCTGCAAGGTGTAGGCGACATCGGCGAGGTTCGCGTCGGAGTGTAACTTCAGGTGAGAGGCCAGATTTATCGTCGCCCTATCGAGCGCCGTCTCGGTCTTGGCCGACAAGGGGAGTAGGTGGACGGAGCGCGCCGAGGGGGTCGTCTCGACGGCGGGTGCTTCTTCGAGGACGAGGTGGGCGTTGGTGCCCCCTATCCCGAACGA
>DASVSK010000992.1:0-2905 GCA_036388135.1 Pyrinomonadaceae bacterium
CGACAACGTCGACAAGTTCGACCTCTCGGAGAGCGAGAGTCTCGTCGTCGGCCGCGACTTCGGCGTCACGACCGACATCCGCGCCGACCCCTTCGGCGGAAACCTCCACGTCGTCTCGCTCTCGAACGGCGCGGTCTACGAAGTCTTCGCGCGCCCCACGCTCTTCGTCGCCAACCTCGACGGCGCGCAGGCGACGCCGCCCAACTCCTCGAAAGGGCGCGGCACGGCCACCATCCTGCTCGACAAGGACGAGACGACGGCGCTCGTCTCGCTCTTCTACCACGGCCTCGCCGACGCGCCGACGGCCGCGCACATCCACGGGCCCGCCCCGGCCGGCGAGACCGCGCCGCCCCTCTTCGACCTCCCCCGCGGCGACGCCGCCGGGTTCGGCACCTTCGACAACTTCAGGATAACGCTCACGCCGCAGCAGGTCGCCGACCTGCGCGCCGGGCGCTTCTACGTCGACGTCCACGACCCGGCCTTCCCCGGCGGCGAGATACGCGGCCAGTTCGGCGCGGCCGACGCGTCTTCGGTCGTGCAACTCCTGGTGCTTGAGCCGGAGGTGCCGGAGGCCGCGGGGGTCAAGCTCGTCAACGTCGTGCGTCTCGGCGACACCTCGACGGAGGGGACGGTGGAGATTGCGACCTCCGACGGGACGGCCAGCGAGCGCTCCGACTACACGACCTGGCGGGGCAGGCTGCGCTTCGAGCCGGGCGCGACCGGGCTCTCCATCGAGGTTCCCCTCACCGACGACGGCCTCGCGGAGTCGGCGGAAGATTTCAGCGTCCGCCTCTCGAACCCGACCGGCGCGCTCACCCTGGGCGAGCCTTCGGCCGTCAGGCTCACCATCCTCGACAACGACCAGACGCCGCCCGCGTCCAACCCGATTGACGAGTCGGCGTTCTTCGTCCGCCAGCACTACCGCGACTTCCTCAACCGCGAGCCCGACGCCGCGGGTCTCCAGTTCTGGACGAACGAAATCGAGCAGTGCGGCGCGGACGCCGCGTGCCGAGAGGTCAAGCGGATTAACGTCTCGGCCGCCTTCTTCCTCTCCATCGAATTTCAGGAGACCGGCTACCTCATCTACCGCCTCTACCAGGAGACGTTCGCGCGACGGCCGCGCTACGCGGAGTTCGTCCGGGACGCGCGGGAGATAGGGCGCGGCGTCGTCGTCGGTCAGAGCGACTGGCAGGCGCGGCTCGCGGCCAACCGCCAGAGCTTCGCCGACGAGTGGGTCGCGCGCCCCGACTTCAGGGGCGGCTTCGACGGCCTCCCGAACGCGGGCTACGTCAACCAGCTCTTCCGGAACGCGCAGGTGACGCCGTCGGCGGCCGAGCGTGACGCGCTCGTCGCCGCGCTCGACTCCGGCGCGAAGACGCGCGCGCGCGTCCTGCTCGACGTCGCCGACAGCGCGGCCTTCAAGCGCCGGGAGTTCAACCGCGCCTTCGTCCTGATGGAGTACTTCGGCTACCTGAGAAGGAACCCGGACGACGCGCCCGACGCCGACTTCACGGGCTACAACTTCTGGCTCGCGAAGCTCAACCAGTTCGACGGCGACTACATCGCGGCCGAGATGGTCAAAGCCTTCATCTCCTCGGACGAGTACCGCGGGCGCTTCGGCCGGCCGTAGCCAACGCGGGAACCTCGGCGCGGCGTCGGCCGGAACGGAAGCGCCCCGCGCTTCGTATGCCCTGGGGAACGTCATTGAGGAGGGCTTCAGCCGATGAAGAGAGCGATTCTGTCTTGCGTCATGCTCGCGGCCTGCGCGACGGCCGCGGGCGCGTGGCCCCGCCCCGTCACAGGTCAGGCGGCGGCGGCCGGGGCACAGGCCGCGCCGGTCTCGCGGAAGGTCAAAGGGCTAACGCTCACGTCTAACGAGACGCCGCGCGTCCGCATCAAGTTCGGCAAGGGTTTCAAGTACGCGGGCGGCCAGAGCTTCGTCCTCTACGACGTCGCCAACGCCGAGCAGCACTTCTTCGTCGACGCCGACGCGCGCGGCCGCGTCAGGCGTCTCTACTGGGTGCAGTTCGAGGGCTACCTGCCGACCAACACCCACAAGTACGACTACAAGTCGAAGAGCGTCGTCCCCATAGGCGGGCTCGACTTCTTCGCCGACTCGCAGGCCCGGCAAATCCCCGCGCCCGACCCGGCGCGCGCCGCGCAGCCGGCGAACAAAATCTCCGACGGCGACCACGCGCGCTCCTTCCTCGCCTCGAAGGGGCTCACCCTCGCGTCGAACGAGGCGCTCTGGCAGAGGTTTGTCCACATGACCGACGCCTCGAACCGGAGCGAGTTGATGGTCATCTACCTGGAAGACCTGAGCGGGACGGGGCTGACCGCGGCCGACCTGGGCGAGGGAGGGAAGGCGGCCGGGCGCTGGGAGTCAATCTCGAAAGAGCTGCGGGCGCGCGCGCTGAAAGGGATGACGATTTCGCGCTGGTGAGCGGGCGCGCCTCAGCGCATCCCGAGCATGAGCAGCAGCGAGCGGTCGTGAACCTCGCCGCCCTCGCGCCTCCAGCGGCCGAGCGCCTCAAGCTCCTCGTCGGCGACGGGGCGGTTGGCGAGGCGCGCGGCGGGCGTCTTCTCGAAGGCGTGCTCGGTGAGCGCGAGGTGCGGCTCGCGCACTTCGAGCGAGCGCCCCGCCGAGAGCGCGGCCTCGGCCGCTTCGACGTCCGGGTAGAAGTCGTAATAGACCATGACGTGCCACACCGCGTCGCGCCCCTCGCCCTCCGACGCCAGCACGCGCATCAGCCCGAATCCGCTCTCCATCTGGAAGACGAGGTCGTCGCCCGCCGCGTAACTCAGCGCCATAAACTCTCCCGCAGCCCGCCCGAAATTTATGAAAGCTTAGCACACGGCCGGGCGCGCGCCCGCGCCCGGCGGGGCGAAAGTGTGGACGGGCGGC
>DASVSK010000993.1:0-2744 GCA_036388135.1 Pyrinomonadaceae bacterium
CGCCGCGCGCGTTCGCGTCCGAAGGGTCGGCCGCGAGCTGCTCCCTGTAGAGCGCGACCGCCTCTTCGGGCTTACCCGTCGCGCGGCGCAGCTCGGCCAGCGCGCGGCGCGCGGCCGCGTTCTTCGGGTCCAGCTCCGCGGCGCGCGCGAACTCCGCGGCGGCCTCGTCCAGGCGGAGCGAGTAGCGGTGCGCCGTGCCGAGCGCCTGGTGCGCGGCCGCCGAGTCGGGCCGGAGGGCGACGGCCGCCCGCGCGACGCGCGCCGCCTCTTCGGGGCGCTCGATGCCGAGGTAGAACGAGGCGACCGCGAGCAGGCGCGTGGCGCTCCCGGCGGCGCGCGCCTCGACGGCGCGCGCCAGTTCGAGCCCCGCCTCGCGCTCGCCGAGCACGTAGAGGTTGGCGGGCAGTTGCGCGACGACTTCGGCGAAGAGCTTGTCGGACATGCCGGCCGGGGCCTCTGCGACGGCCGCGCGGAACAGCGACGCGCCCGCGGCGCGGTCGCCGCCGCGCAGGCGCTCGTCGCCGAGCGCGGCGCGCGCGCTCGCCAGAAGCTCCTGCGCGCGCAGGGTCTGCGGCGAGTCGGGGTTCGACTTGACGAAAGCCTTCAGCCGCTCCACGCGCGCGGCCGCGCCCAGCTTCAAGACCTCGTCAAGCTCGGCCTTCAGCGCGTCCTCGTCGGCGGGCTTCGCGTTCGCCTTCGCGGCCGCCTTCCCCTTCCCCCTGCCGGGCTGCGCCGACGGCTTCGCGCCCGAGGGCTTGCGCTGCGCGGTCTCGGCGACCGTGTTCGTGAGCACGGCGGCCGTCGCCAGCAGGAGGGTCGCGAGTGTGAAGCTTGAGAGTGTTCGTTTCATAATTCCTCACTTGATCGCCTCGGAGAGCACGCGGCCGACGGCGTTGCTCGGCGGCTCGCCGTTAAGGATGCGCGCGAGCGTGGGGGCGATGTCGGCGGGCGTCGAGGGTTGCAGGTAGCGGCCGGGCGCGACGCCGCCGCCCATGATGACGAGCGGCACGTGCGTGTCGTACCGGTAGGGCGTGCCGTGGTTGGCGATGCTCACGTAGTCGGAGAGGTACTTGTAGGCTTCCTGGATGACGACGACGTCGCCGCTGCGCCGCGGGTTGTAGCCGTGGAGCACGCGCCGCGCGACCGCGTCGCCCGGCGAGACCGCCCCGGCCGCGAGCTGCGTCCGCGTGAAGTAGCGCGAGACGCCGGGCACCGTGAGCGCCGCCTCGCCCGCGACGCGCTCTATCTCCTCCTGGCGCACGCCGTCGCGTTCGAGCGCCGCGCGGTTGAAGTAGATGTGGCCGTTGGAATAAATCTGGATGTAGTCTTCCGTCGTGTCGCGTTCGGCCGACTTGCCGTAGCGCGCGCGGATGCGGTTGCGCACCGCCGTCAGCACGTCCGTCACCCTCACGCGCCCGCCCGGCAGGCGCAACGCCGCCGAGTGCTCGGGCGAGGGCGCGACGCCGTGGTCGGCCGTGAAGACGACGACCGTGTTGGCGAGCCCGACGCGCGCCTCGACGGCGTCGAGCAGCCGCGCGACCTGGCGGTCGAGGCGCAGCGTGATGTCCATCACCTCGTGGCTGTAGGGGCCGTAGCGGTGGCCGACGATGTCGTTGGCCGAGAAGCTGACCGTGAGCAGGTCGGTGTCGGCGTCCTCGCCCATGCGCTCGTTCGCGAGCGCGGCCTCGGCGAGCGAGAGCACGAGGTCGTTCGAGTAGGGCGAGTAGTCGAGCGCCGAGTAGAAGGCCGGCCCCGGCGCTTGCAGCCCGCCGTCGAGGACGTGCGGGAAGACGTAGGAGCGCTTGTCGGTGCCCTTCTCCCACGGCGGGTCGTCGGGCCCGGCGCGGCGCTCGTACTCGGCCGCGGGCAGGAGCCGCTCCCAGCGCGCGCCGAAGAGCTTGTCGGCGGGGCGCGCGGCGTTGAAGCGCGCGACCCAGTCGGGCAGGCGCTCGAAGTAGTAGGTCGAGGAGACGAACTGGCCGGTCTGCGTGCTGTACCAGTAGGCGGCGTCGGCCATGCGCCCGGCGGGCAGGATGGCCCCGCGGTTCTTCGATGAGATGCCGACGACGCGGGAGCGCCCGGCCGAGGCCAGCTTCAACTGGTCGCCGAGCGTCGAGGCCAGGAGGTTGCGCGGGCTCGACGCGCTCTCCTTGTCGCCGCCGCCGAGCGGACGCACCGCGTCGTCCTGCACGTTGTTGACGCGCTTGCCCTCGGCGCGGTCGTACCAGTCGTTGGCGATGATGCCGGTCTCGGCGGGCCACGCGCCCGTCATCATCGTCGCGTGGCCGGGCGCGGTCTCGGTCGGCACGTGGTCGTAGTTGCACTCGGCCCACGTCGCGCCCTCGCGCAGCAGACGCCCCACGCCGCCCGCGCCGAACAGGTCGCCGAAGCGTTCGAGGTAGTCGTAGCGGAACTGGTCGACGGCGATGAGCAGCACGAGGCGCGGCCGGCGCGCGGGGCGGCGTGCCGCCTCGGCCGCGGCGCGGGAGTCCGCGGCGGGCGCGGGCGCGCCGCGGCGGCGCTGCGCGGCGGCGGGCGTCGTGAAGGCGAGCAGCAGCGCGAGCAGGAGCAGCGCGGCCGCCGGTCTGCGAAGGGTCTGGGTCAGTCTCATGTCCTGTGTTCGGGGAAAGTGAATCCGGCGTCCGCGAATAGTGTCCGAACGTCGGGTCTGTTGAACTACTTGTGTGCGGGCATGATAACATCGCCGCGCGCCGCGGCGCACTGTCGGCCGGGCGCGAAATTCA
>DASVSK010000994.1:0-3725 GCA_036388135.1 Pyrinomonadaceae bacterium
CCTCTGAGCGCGGGGAACTCCGCCTTTCCCGTGTACCACCCGGCGAGCGCCAAAAACAACAACAGCAAAGACGCTAACGCTGTCGCGATTACAAGCAATTCGAGTATGTGGAAAACGATTCCGGCCCTTAGCCGCTGGTACGGCGAGTCGATTTTGGCAAACCGACTCGTCCTGCGGCAGGCCCTTAAAATGCCGAGGAGCGTGCTGATGAGTATGCCGAAGGGCGCGCCTATCAAACCGCCTATGAGCGCGAAGCTAGGCAGGGCGAATAAACTAAACGCCGCCCCGTATCGGTTGAAGCCGCCTTCGACGACGAAAACGCCGGCGACGATCAGGAGCGCCCCGCCGCCTACCGTGCCCCCGGTCACGCTGCCGGTCAACGCCTTGCCCAGAATGTCGCGCCAGGTGTCCCGGCGGCGCAGGGGCTCGAACGTCCATTGAGCGAAATCTTCGGTGACTATATTACTGTCGGCCCTGTTCACCGCCATGCCGACGAACAGGCGAATAATCATCCGGACGAAGGCCCCGACGATGACGGCCATCAGCATGGCCGCGGGCGCAGAGACGGACACAAGCATGATTAGGAAGACAACTCCGGAGACCCCCACTTCAGTGTCGTCGTCGTTCCGGAGCAGCCAGAAGACCAGGAGGGAGCTGCATAACACGCCGACCACGAACCCCTGCCAGAGGATGTTGCGCCACGTGCGCCAGCGGCGCAGGGGCTCCAGCGTCCAGTGCGTGAGACCTTCGTTAATCATGTAGTTGCCGATGAAGACGAAGGTGAGGGCGAAATACATGGTGTCGTGGACGACCCTGAATTCGCTCATGATTAAACCGCCGGCCATCCCGAAGACCAGGCAGAAGAGCAGCCTGTACTGCCACGGCCGTTTCAGCACCGAGGGCTGCAAATCCGACAGCTCGAACATAACGCGCTTCCTGCCGTCGAGGAACGCGGCCAGCCACGCCAGCCACGCGAGAGTCTTGCCGGCCGGGAAGGCGCGCGCGTTAGGCGTGACCTCTAGCTTCTTGGCGATGAAAGCCCTGACCAGGTTGACTTCGAGCGCGCGCCTGTCGGTCGCGTCCACGGGCGGCCGCCTGGTCGAGTCGAAGACCTGCAACGCCGTCGTGAAATAGAAGGGCGTGGAGAGGACTTGCTGGAAGACGCCTTTATCGTCTTCGCCGAGCGCGGCCAGAAGGTGCGCCGCCGCGAACTTGTCCCTGGGGTTGGCGCTGGCCCTGATCAGGGCGCGGTCGATCTGCCCCGCGGTCAAGTCCTGCACGGCAACCACGGCCGCCACCGGAATCTCGGCCATCGTGTGCCGGAGCATCGCCCTGAGCTGCTCGCGGCGGCAGCAGATGACGGCGCTCATCGAGCCGTCGTGGAGAGACCTGTCGAGCGCGGCGAGACATTCGGCGCGCAGCGCGGAGGCGCGCCCGGGCTCTTCGCCGCGCGCCAACTCGTCCAGGCCGTCCAGCAAAAAAACGACGCGCCGCTCCGCCAGCAACTGGCCGGCGAAGTCCGCCGAAAGGCCGTAGCCCTTCGTCAGCATGGCCTTCACCCAGTCGTCGAAACGCTCGTAGTCCGGCGACCAGGAATCCAGGTTAAAGATGACCGGCAGAGGCCGGGCGGCATCCTCCCGCGCCTTCTCCGCGAGGTGCTGCGCCAGCGTGAGCAGCAGGACGGTCTTGCCCGAGCCGGGGCTGCCGACTATCAGCAGCCGGCCCTGCCTCTCGAACCGCTCGATGATGTAACGCGCCGCGTCACCCGCGGGCGCGTCCGCGCCGAACTCCTCGTCGAACTGCTGCGTGCGCGTGCCTTCAAAGTCGTCGCTCACCACGAGAGAGATTTCGTAGCGCCCGTCCAGCTTGTGAGCGTTTCGCGTCTGGTAGCGGTCGGCCAGATTAGCCAGGAACGCGCGCGAAGCCTTCTCCGATTCCGGCGCGTCGTCCGCCGGCGCTTCATCCCGCCCCGCGTCTTTCTCCGCCTTGTGTAGCCATACCGCCAACAGCACTCCCGTGATGACCAGCCCCGCGGTTATTTGTATGAGGTAGGGGGAGACGCGCGACCCCTTCAAAAGCTCTTTGATTTCGTCGCTGACGACGTTGCCCGATATCCCGATCAGGACGTTGACGACGTTGAAGACGGCCATCGCCAGCAGGAGAAGGGATTTGCGTGAGAGAAGGTTTTTCATGGGGAGCGAGCCGTCGGATACGGGCGTTCCCGGCGACACGTGGCGCAGAGTCCGGCCGCCGCTTTATAGCGTCGCCGAAAGTCCGACACGTCATCGCACGGAAAGACTCAGACGCGGAACGGGCAATGCGAGGAGGAAAAGATTGTCGTAAACGTGGCTGAGGACTACTCGTCCGGAGGGGACGTCGAAGCGCCGGGGCGGCCGGGCGTTCGCTTCGCGGTTCACGCGCGCATGACGCGGGTCGTGTGGGGCTCGAACCTGCGACTCTCCGGTAAAAGTCGCGTGAATTTAGTCTCGGCAGCCGAGGGCTGTTAAGGAAGCGCCACAGGCTATTAGGTTAGTGAATGAGCCGAGCAGGACTCGAACCTGCGACCCGCTGGTTAAAAGCCAGCTGCTCTACCAACTGAGCTATCGGCCCGCGCGGGTGATTATAGTGACCACCCCCTGATTATTCAAACCCGTCCGGCCGAGCCCCGTCAGGGTTCGAGCCAGCGCGCGAGCGCGGAGTCGCGGACGAGTATGGTCTGGGTGCGCTCGGGCCCCGTGGAGACGAGGCCGACCGGCACGCCGATCTGCGCGGAGATGAAATCGACGTAGTCGCGCGCCGCCGCGGGCAGCTCGTCCAGCTCCGTCATGCCCTCGGTCGAGGTGCGCCAGCCGGGCAGCGTCTCGTAGACGGGCTCGACCTCGCGCAGCTCCTGCGAGACGGCGGGGAAGGACTCGCACGCCTCGCCCTTCCGGCGGTAGCCGACGCAGACCTTGATCTCGTCGAGCGCGTCGAGGATGTCGAGCTTGGTGAGCGCGACCGTGTCGAAGCCGTTGATCTCGGCGGCGTAGCGCGTGGCGAAGGCGTCGAACCAGCCGCAGCGGCGCGGCCGCCCCGTGGAGACGCCGTACTCGTGCCCCCGCTCGCGTATGAGCTGGCCGATCTCGTCCTCGCCTTCGAGCATCTCGGTGGGGAAGGGACCTTCGCCCACGCGCGTCGAGTAGGTGCGGACGATGCCGAGCACCCCGCTGACCTTCTGCGGCGCGAGCCCCAGCCCCGCGCAGACGCCGCCCGAGGTCGTGCTCGAAGAGGTGACGAACGGGTAGGTGCCGTGGTCGACGTCCAGCAGCGTGGCCTGCGCGCCCTCGACGAGGACGCTCTGGCCCTCGCGGACGGCGCGGTTGATGAAGTGCGTGGTGTCGGTGACGAACGCCTCCATGCGCTCGGCGAGCGGGGCTATCTCCTTGAAGACCTCGTCGGGTTTAAGTTCCGTGCCGCGATATTCGCGGATGATGAGGTTGGCGTCGGCGATGTTGCGCTCGATGCGCGAGCGCAGGACGTCGGCGTTCATCGCGTCGGCGACGCGGATGCCGCGCCGCCCGGCCTTGTCCTCGTAGGCGGGGCCGATGCCGCGCAGGGTGGTGCCGACCTTCTCGTTGCCCAGGCGCTCCTCGCTCGTGTGGTCGAGGGCGCGGTGGTACGGGAGTATCAGGTGCGCGCGCGAGCTGACCTTGACGCGCTCGGGCGTGACGGCGAGACCCTGCGCG
>DASVSK010000995.1:0-3447 GCA_036388135.1 Pyrinomonadaceae bacterium
GAAGATGGCGGCGTGGATGGAGTCGCCGCCGAGCGCGAAGAAGTTGTCGTGGACGCCGACCTCGTCGACGCGGAGGACGTCGCGCCACATCTCGCACAGCATCCGCTCCAGCGCCGTGCGCGGCGCGACGTAGGTCTGCTCAAGTTGCGGCCTCGCCCCGCCGGGCGACGGCAGGCGTCGGCGGTCGACCTTCCCGCTCGGCGTGAGCGGCAGCCGGTCGAGCGCGACGAAGGCGGACGGAATCATGTAGTCGGGCAGCCGCCCCTTCAAGTACCGCCGCAGGGCGTCCGCCTCGGGCGCAGTCCCGCCCGCGGGCGACGTGTAGGCGACCAGCCGCTGGTCGCCCGGCCCTTCCCCGTGCGCGACGACCGCGGCCTCCCGCACCCCCGGGTGTGCGGCGAGCGCCGCCTCTATCTCGCCCGGCTCGATGCGGAAGCCACGCACCTTGACCTGCTGGTCGTTGCGGCCGAGGTACTCCATCTCCCCGTTCGGCCGGAAGCGCGCGAGGTCGCCGGACTTGTAGAGCCGTTCCCCGGCCGTGGCGCTGAAGGGGTGAGGGATGAACCGCTCGGCGGTCAGCCCGGGGCGGCCGAGGTAGCCGCGCGCCAGCCCCGCGCCGCCGACGTAAATCTCACCCGGCACGCCGACGGGCACCGGCCGAAGGTGTCGGTCGAGCAGGTAGACCCGGAGGTCGGGAAGCGGCCCGCCGATGGGGCTCCCGAGCGGGGCGTCGACGTCGGCCAAGCCGACGGCGCGGTAGGTGACGTGGACGGTCGTCTCCGTGATGCCGTACATGTTGACGAGGACCGCGGAGTCTTCGCCGTGGCGCTCGAACCACGGCTTGAGGCTCGGCAGGTCGAGCGCCTCGCCGCCGAAGATGACGAGGCGCAGGCTCAACTCGCGCCCCTCGGGGGCTCCGTCCACGGCCCGCAGCAGTTGGCGGAAGGCCGACGGCGTCTGGTTGAGGACGGTGACGCGCTCGCGCGCGAGCATCTCGTGGAACGCCTCGGGCGTCCGGCTGACCGCGTGGGGCACGATGACGAGACGGCCGCCGTAGAGCAGCGCCCCCCAAATCTCCCAGACCGAAAAATCGAAGGCGAAGGAGTGGAACATCGTCCACACGTCGCGCTCGCCGAACTGGTACCAGTGTTCCGTCGCCTCGAAGAGCCGCGCGACGTTGGCGTGTGTGACCACGACGCCTTTGGGCTGCCCCGTCGAGCCGGAGGTGTAGATGACGTAGGCGGGGTTGTCGGCCGCGACGGTCGGCGGGAGGTTCCCGCCCCCCTGCTCCTCGACGGCCGCCGGCTCGTCGTCCGGGCAGATGACCCGCGCGCGGCCCGCGGGCGGCAGGCCGTCGAGTCCACGCCCGGTGAGCAGCAGCCGCGCGCCGCTGTCCTCCAGCATGAAGGCGAGGCGGTCGGCCGGGTACGCCGGGTCGAGCGGGAGGTAACAGCCCCCGGCCTTGAGCACGGCGAGGAGACCGACGACCATCTCGACGGAGCGCTCGAAGTGGAGCCCGACAATCTCTTCCGGCCCGACGCCCAGGGCACGGAGGCGGCGCGCGAGGCGGTTGGCGCGCTCGTTCAGCTCGGCGTAGGTGACGCGCTCGTCGCCGAACGATAGAGCCACACGGCCGGGCGTGCGCGCGGCCTGCGCCTCGAAGAGCTCGTGTACGCACGCGCCGTCGCCGTACGCCGCCCGCGTCTCGTTCGCCCCGCCGAGCAGGAGCCGGCGCTCGTCGTCGCCGAGGATGTCGAGCGCCGAGATGCGCCGGCCGGGGTCGGCGACGACGCCCTCCAGGATGGTCCGGAAGTGGCCGAACATGCGCGCGACGGTCTCGGGCTCGAAGAGGTCGGTCATGTAGTTCCAGTAGGTCAGCAGGGAACCTTCCGACTCTTCGACCGAGACCACGAGCTCGAAGTGCGACGTGCCGATGTCTACTTCGAGGTCGCTGAGGGAGATGACCAGCTCGGATGACGGCACGTGCTCTTCCATCGGCGCGTTCTGGAGGACGAGCATCACCTGGAAGAGCGGCGAGTGGCTGGCGCTGCGCTCCGGCCGCAGCTCGCCGACGAGTTTCTCAAACGGCACGTCCTGGTGCGCGTGGGCTTCGAGCATCATCTCCCTGACGCGCCCGAGCAGCTCGCGGAAGGTCGGGTCGCCGGAGAGGTCGGCGCGCAGCACGATGGTGTTGACGAAGATTCCGATGAGCCCCTCGGCCTCGGGCCGGCTGCGCCCCGAGATGGGAGTGCCGACGCTGAGGTCGGTCTGCCCCGTGTACCTGTGGAGCAGCACGTCGAAGGCCGCGAGCAGGGCCATGAAGAGCGTCACGCCCTCCCGCCGGCAGAGGTCGTTCAGCTCCGCGGTCGGCCGCTCCGGCAGCCGCAGAAACTGTGCGCCGCCGCGGTGCGTCTGGACGGAGGGGCGCGGTCGGTCGGTGGGCAGGCGGAGGGGCGGCGGGAGGTCGCCGAGCCTCTCCTTCCAGTAGCCGAGCTGGCGCTGCATCACTTCGCCCCGCAGCGACTCGCGCTGCCACGCGGCGAAGTCCGCGTACTGGATGGGCAGCTCGGCGAGCGGCGAGGGGCGGCCCGCGGAGAAGGCGTGGTAGAGCGCGCTCAGCTCACTCATGAGGATGCCGAGCGACCACCCGTCTCCGATGATGTGGTGCAGCACCACGACGAGGTAGTGCTCCGCGGCGGACACCTTCAGGAGCGTGGCGCGCACGAGCGGCCCGCGCTCAAGGTCGAAGGGCAGCCGCGCGTACTCGTCGGACAGGCGGCGGAGTTCGTCACGTCGGGCGGCGCGGTCGCCCTCTTCCGGCAGCTCGACGACGGGCACGCCGACGATCAGCGACGGCTGGACGACCTGCACCGGCTCGCCGTCGCGGACGGTGAAGGTCGTGCGCAGCGACTCGTGACGCCGGACGACTTCGTTGAGGCTGCGCTCCAGCGTCCCGACGTCGAGCGCGCCGAGCAGTTTGTAGGCCACGGGCAGGTTGTAGGTGGCCCGGTCGGCGTCGGCCTGCGAGAGGAACCAGAGGCGCTGCTGCGCGAAGGAGAGCGGCGCGGGGCCCGACTCCCGCCGCCGCGCGATGCCGGTCTCGGCCGCGGCCTCGCCCGCCTGCGCCTTGCGCGTCAGACGCATCGCCAGCGCCGCGCGCTCCTTCGGCGAAAGGGCCGCCAATCTTTCGGAAACGTCACTCATGACTGCTCACGCTCTCCCAACAGGATGCTCGAATGCCCGCCGGCCGTCGCGGGCCGGGGCGGCGGGGCCGCCGTCAAAGCGAGTTCGGCGATGCGCTCAGCTCCACGCCCGGCAGCTCCTCAAGCAGTTGCGCGATGTTCTGCTTGTCGTGGTGCTCGATGACGCGTTGCGCCACGACGAGCGACAGGCCGCCGACCGTCGGCGACTCGAAGATGTCGCGCAGTTGCAGCTCGACGTCGAACG
>DASVSK010000996.1:0-7026 GCA_036388135.1 Pyrinomonadaceae bacterium
GGCTACCCGATCTTCGTCGGCGGCGTGCCCGCCATCGAGCGCCTCTACGCGACCGACGAGCTGTCGGTGCCGATGTCCATCATGATCGACGACCGAGGCGTCGTCACAGAGATCATCCCCGGCTGGTCGCCCGCGACGCGCAAGCGCTTCTCGGCGCTCGCCGGAGAGGAGTAGAGAACAACGGCGAACGCCGGACGATGGACTGAGGGCGGCGCGTCTTCCGTCCCGCCGTCCGGCGTTCCCGGCTCGTCGTTCAACGTCGACTTGCCCCGTCACCTCTCACAACGGTTCGGACTAACTTAACCGACAGGAGGGAACCCTCATGCCATTCGGAAGACGGCGGTTGAGCGCGGCGGCGCGCGCCGCGGGGCGGCTGAGCCTCGCGGCGCAGCTCCTTGTCTCGTGCGGGGTGACGGCGCGCGCGCAGCAGGCTTGGACGCTCGCGTGGAGCGACGAGTTTAACGGGCCGGCCGGGTCGGCCGTCGACGGGACGAAGTGGGTGCTGGAGGTCGGCGGCGGCTCGAACGGCTGGGGCAACCACGAGCGCCAGTACTACACCAACACGACGAAGAACGCCTCGATGGACGGGGCGGGCAACCTCGTCATCACCGCCTACAGGGAGACGTTGGGGAAGAAGTACCGCTGCTGGTACGGCGAGTGCCAGTACACCTCGGCGCGGCTGAAGTCGCAGGGCAAGTTCGAGCAGGCTTACGGCCGCTTCGAGGCGCGCCTGCGCGTCCCGTACGGGCAGGGCATCTGGCCCGCCTTCTGGATGCTCGGCAACAACATCCAGACCGCGGGCTGGCCCAACTGCGGCGAGATAGACGTCATGGAGCACATCGGCCGCGAGCCCTCGAACGTCTACGGCACGATTCACGGGCCGGGCTACTCGGGCGCGGGCGGCATAGGCGCGCCCTACGCGCTCGCGTCGGGCGGGTTCTCGGACGACTTCCACGTCTTCGCCGTCGAGTGGGAGCCGAACCAGATACGCTGGTACGTCGACGGCCAGCTCTTCCAGACGCGCACGCCCGCGGACCTGCCGCCGGGCTCCGCCTGGGTCTTCGACCACCCGTTCTTTATGCTCCTGAACGTCGCGGTCGGCGGCTACTGGCCGGGCGACCCGGACGCGACGACCGTCTTCCCGCAGAAGATGTACGTCGACTACGTGCGCGTCTACCGCTGAGGCGGGCGGCGCGCGCGCGCGAGCTTCGCCCCGAAACCTCATTCCGCATTCGTCCGACCCACCCGAAAAGGAGATGCGTATGTTCAGGAAGCTTCTGCTCTTGGTCGCGCTCGCGGCCGCGCTGCCTTCGGCCGCCGACGCCACCCCCGTCTCGGTCTACGGCGCGTGGCTCTGCGGCAACGACGCCTGCACGTGGGCGAGCCCGCGCGACATGGCGGACTTCGACGCGAAGAACCGCTGGCTCATCAACCGCGGCGACGGCGTGCCGTCGGTCAACCTCGTCGTGCTCAGCTTCGTCCAGCCCCTGAAGCTTTTGAACCGGACGACCGACGCGCAGACCCTCAACGGCGTCCCGCGCGGGATGACCCCCGAGGTCGTCAACTACTTCAAGAGCCGCGGCGTGCGCGTCATGCTCTCCGTCGGCGGCATCACCTACACCGACGCCTGGAACCAGGCGCTCGCCGCGAACCCGACGCAGTTGGGCCTGAACGCGGCGCAGGTGGCGCGGAGCCTCGGCGTCGGCATCGAAATCGACTACGAGGAGAACACGACCCCGAACCTCGCCGGCCTCCAGTCGTTCATCGACGCCTACCGCTCGCAGCTCCCGTACGACGCGACCGGGGCCAACCACGCGGCGCGCCTGACGATTGACCTCGCGGCGGGCGACCGCTGGCTCATCGCCCTGACGCGCAAGGCGACGGCCGACTGGCTCAACACGACGACGCCGGTGCTCGACTACGCCAACGCGATGGTGACGAGCAGACAGGCGAACACCGCCGCCGACGCGCAGGCCAACTGGCAGGAGCACATCGACGGCAAGGCGCAGTACAACCCGCCCATCCCGCCGCTGGCGGCGGCCAAGTTCACAGGCGCGCTCTACATCGTCACGGGGCAGAGCCCGTGCGCCGAGTGTACGAACTTCGCCGCCTCGCTCATCAGCTCGACCGGCAGCTACGTCCAGAACGTGCAGACGCGCGTGGGGACGACGAACGGCATGCTCGGCTACATGTTCTGGGCGGCCGAGTGCCCCTCGACGCGCCGCATCTGCACGACCCCGCCGAACAGTTGCGAGGGCGGCGTCGGCGTCGGCAGCAAGACCTACAACATCCCCGTCCCGATGCCCGCGCTCCGCCAGAACTGAGAGCGCGCCCGACGCCGGTCACGTCAACCTTGTATGCGAGGTGAAAGGCGGCTTGTCCCGGCCGCGTCCCCGCGCCCACGCGGCGAGTTAAGTCGGCGCAGGCCCCGGGCGGCGCGGTCGGCGGCGAGCCCGGCCGCAAAGGGTTTCACACGGAGTCAGTGGTTGTCGGGCCTCTGCTGTTGCTTCGGCGGGCCGGCAAGCTCGCGGACGCGTGCGCGCCACTCGGCGGGCGTCGAGCCGCCGAGCTGCGGCCGTTCGTAGGCGGCGACGACCAGCTCGCGGAGCGCGGGCAGGAAGGGGAATTCGAGCGCGGCCTTCGGCTTCGCGGCCTCGGCCAGCGAGGCGAGCCGCGAGTCGCGCCACTCGGCCGAGGGCGCGACGCCCTGCGACAGGTATGACAGCGCTTCGAGTCCTATCTCACCCGCCGACCCGAGGTCGCGCGCGAGGGGGCGCGCCTCGGCGAGCGCGGGCGAGCGGTCGAAGAGGACTTCGAGCGCGGGCTCGGCGTCGCGCCACGCAGTGAGCGTGTCGCGCAGGGTGCTGAAGTGCAGCGCGAAGCGCGGCGCGTCGGAGAGCAGGAGGTCGACGCGCCGCGAGAAACTGCGCGCCGCGGCCGAGTCGGGGCGCGCCGCGTCGACCAGCCCGGTCAGCGGCGAGAGCATCGTCTGCGGCCGCTGCTGGTAACGCCTGTACTCCTTCACCGGCTCGACGACCGAGGCGAGCGTCGCGAGCGCCGACGTGTCCGCGCCGCCCGCCAGACGCCGCAGCATCACGCCCTGGTTGCGCTCGTGCGTGAGCCCCAGCTCCTCCAGCCGCGCGCTCGTGACCGCGAGCCGCCGGTACATGTCTTCGACGTCGCGCACCTCGCGCGGCGACCAGAGCCGCTCGGCGATGGCGGCCGTGCGCGGCCAGATGCGCGAGTCGACCGTCTCGGGCGTGACCCACTCGGCCCACATCGTCGCCTCGCCGCCGAGGACGTGCCGCGCCTCCGCCTCCGTCAGGCCGTGGCCCTCGGGCAGCGGGTCGTTGAGGTAGTGTTGGGAGGCGGGGAAGATGAGGTCGATGTAATAGCCGTTCGAGAGCACGCCGTCGTAGCCGCGCCGCGCCGCCTCGGCCAGAGCCTTCTGCCCGCGCCAGGAGTGGATGACGACGTCTTTGGGCAGCTCGGGCTGGAAAATCTCGTCCCAGCCCATCATGCGCTTGCCGTGCTTCTGGAGGATTTTCAGGAGCCGCACGTTGAAGTGGGTCTGGAGGGCGTGGTTGTCCTTGAGCCCCTTCTGCCTCATGAACTCCTGTATCTTCGGGTTCGCGTCCCACTGCTTGCCCGTGTTCTCGTCGCCGCCGATGTGCATGTAGGCGTCGGGGAAGAGCGCGGCCATCTCGCCGAGGAACGCGTCGAGGAACTTGTAGACCTCCTCGCGCGTCGGGTCGAGCGTGGGCTCGAAGATGCCGGGCCTGCGCTCGATGGTGTAGGGCCCGGGCGCGCTCCCCAGCTCGGGGTGGCCGACGAGCCAGGCGGTGGCGTGGCCCGGCATGTCGAACTCGGGCACGACGCGGATGCCGCGCGCGGCGGCGTAGGCGATGACCTCGCGCGCCTGCTCCTGCGTGTAGAAGTTTCCGTCGGAGCCCATCCGGTGGAGCTTAGGAAACTTCCTGCTCTCGATGCGGAAGCCCTGGTCTTCGGTGAGGTGCCAGTGAAAGACGTTGAGCTTGACGGCGGCCATCGCGTCGAGGTTGCGCTTCAGGACGTCCATCGGCTGGAAGTGGCGCGCGATGTCGACGAGCAGCCCGCGCCAGGGGAAGCGCGGCCGGTCGTCGACGCTCACCGCCGGGAGGTAGAAGCCCTCCCGGTCGCCTTCGAGCAGTTGGAGGAAAGTCTCCAGCCCGCGCAGCACGCCCACCACCGTCCCCGCGCGCAGCGACGCCTGCCGCTCCGTGACTTCGAGCGTGTACGACTCGTCCTCTTCCACGGACGGCACGGCGCGGCCCGGCCCGCGCGCCTCGATCAAGAGCGTGGCGCGCGCCGCGTCCGCGGAGAGCCCGCGCGCAAACTCCAGCACCGTGCGCCCTTCCAGGCGTCGCACGGCGCGGTCTATTCCCGCGCGCAGGCGCTCGTCGACGTGTCCCGCGGCGGCGACCGTGAACGACTTGTCGACGCGCAGCCGCCCCGCGCCGAAGCGCGCCGAGGCGGGCACGGGCATCAGGTTGTGCGTCGCGGCGGTCGTCCGCGCGGCCGGCGCGGGCGTCTGCGCCGCGGCGCTCAGAACGCAGGAGAGGAGCATAAAGGCGGAGACGAATTTAGACGCTTTCATCGTGAACCTCGACTTGGGTTGCGGCGCTCGGGGGCGGCGGACAAACCCCCGCGCCGGGCCCGGCTGACAGTTTTTCGGAATGACGGGAAGTGCTCTACGGAGAACTCTGGTGGACAACGATTAAATCAGACGCCCCTCCGCCGTCAATCGAAATCTTTCGGCGCGCGGCACGAACTTTTTCGATGACCGCGGTCCGCGAACTCTGTTATCCTCCCGGCCCGCGCCATGAATTCTCTCAAGATCGGCATCAGCGGAGTCCGCGGCGTCGTCGGCGAGACCTTCACGCCGGAGCTCGCCGTCGGGTTCGCGCAAGCCTTCGCCACCTACCTCGATTCGGGGCGCGTGCTCGTCTGCCGCGACACGCGCTCGTCGGGGCCGATGGTGCTCGCGGCCGTGCTCTCGGGGCTGCTCGCCGCCGGGTGCGAGGTCGTCGACCTCGGCGTCTGCCCCACGCCGAGCCTCCAGCTCGCCGTCCGCAGGTTGGGCGCGGCGGGCGGCGTCTCCATCACCGCCGGGCACAACCCCGAGCCCTGGAACGCGCTCAAGTTCGTGCGCGGCGACGGCCTCTACCTCAACACGACGCAGGCCGACGAGCTGCTCGACATCTTCCACCAGGCCGAGTTCTCGAAGGCCGACTGGCGAGGCATCAAGAGCAGGGTCGAAGAGC
Source organism: Pyrinomonadaceae bacterium (assembly GCA_036388135.1). GTDB lineage: Bacteria > Acidobacteriota > Blastocatellia > Pyrinomonadales > Pyrinomonadaceae > QHXN01. Next base: position 5,304 of record DASVSK010000996.1, read on the forward strand.
GGGACGCCGTCGCGCCGCACCTCGAAGCGCTCGCCGCGGCCTTCGACGTCGCCGCGGTGCGCGCGCGCCGCCTGAAGGTCGCGGTCGACTGCTGCAACAGCTCGTGCTCGCTGCTCTCGCCGCGCTGGCTCGAACTCCTCGGGTGCGAGGTGCTGGCCGTCAACGACGACCCGACCGCGCCGTTCCCGCACTCGCCCGAGCCGAGGCGGCAGGCGATGGCGCAACTGCGCGCGCTCGTCCTCGCGGGTCGCGCCGACGTCGGCTTCGCACACGACGCGGACGGCGAGCGCCTGGGGATGGTGACCGAGGCGGGCGAGATTCTGTCGGAGGAGGCGACGCTCCCGCTCGCGGCGGAGATACAACTGAGGCGCGAGGTCGGCGCGGTCGTCACCAACGTCTCGACGAGCGGCGCGGTCGAGCGCGTCGCCGCGAGGTACGGCGCGGCGGTCGTCCGCACGCCCGTCGGGCAGGCGTTCATCTCCGAGGCGATGGCCGAGAGCCGCGCCGTCATCGGCGGCGAGGGCTCGGGCGGCGTCGTCGTCCCGCGCGTCCAGCTCACGCACGACAGCGCGGCCGCCGTCGGGCTCGTCCTCGAACACCTGGCGCTCGCGGGCGGGCGCGTCTCGGAGCTGGCCGCCGCGCTCCCGCGCCTCGCCATGTTCAAGCACGACGTGAGCGTCGAGCCCAACCGCATCCACTCGCTCATCCAGCGGCTCTACGAGGAGCTTGAGCGCGAGGGGCTGGACTATGACCAGACCGACGGCGTGAAGGTCACGTGGCCCGACGGCTGGGCGCACGTCCGCGTCTCTAACACCGAGTCGCTCGTCCGCGTCATCGCCGAGGCCGACACGGCCCCGCGCGCGCAGGAGCTGCTCGACTGGGCGCGCGACCGTCTGGGGCGTTGAAGCCCGCACGCGCGGCCGCCGCCGCCGTCCCGAAATTCTTATCCCGAAATGAGGAGTGAAAAGACCATGACGCTCAAACTCGCCGGCCGCGCGGCGCTCCTTTCGCTGGCCGCCGCGCTGCTCCTGCTGGCGCTGCCGGCCGCGGCGGCGGCGCAGGCGTTCCCCAAAATTCTGGAGGGCGAGGAGCTGACGCGCGTCGTCCCTTCGAGCTTCTACTTCGAGGGGCAGAGCGCGCCGACGCAGATGCGGAACGCGGCCGCCGTCCAGCTCGGCGCGAACCGCTTCGCGCTGGCGGGGCTCGTCGACACCTCGGGCTATTCGAGCGAGGTGCAGGCGAAGTACGTCGGCTTCCTCATCACCGACTCGCCCGTCACGCTCGGGGGCGCGCGGCTCCCGACCGGCGCGTACGGGTTCGGCTTCGCGGCCGACGGCTGGATGAACGTGATGGACGTGGGCGGCCGCCGCGTGCTCTCGGTGAGGACGCGGCGCGACGCGGGGCTCCAGCGCCCGCGCCCGCTGATGATGACGGGCGCGCGGGGCGGCGTCCGGCTCTACGCCGGGCGCGAATACGTGCTGCTCTCGTCGCGCTGACCCGGCGCGCAGGGATGGAGAATAAAGAACGATGAAAACATACGCGACCGTCTACGCCCTCGCGCTGTGCGCCGTCCTCGGCTTCGGCGCGGAGGCTTCGGGCCGGGAGGCGCGCCGGCCGCGCGTCCTGTTCGACGACTTCAGCTACACGCACCGGCGCGAGCTTGCGCGCAACGGCTGGATAGTCCGCACCGCGCCGGGCTGGCCCGGCATCCCCGGCGCGACCT
>DASVSK010000997.1:0-4064 GCA_036388135.1 Pyrinomonadaceae bacterium
TTGACGCCGCGGCTCTCAAGGCGCGCGCTCGTGCCCGCGGCCGTCTTCGTGACCGAGACGAGGCGGCCCCCGCCCGCCGCGTGCTCCTGAAGTTTTGCGAACGGCAGGTGGCGGCGGTAGGTGAGCAGTTGCGTGAAGGGCGGGTTGTCGCCGCCCGTGACGTAGACGTACTGGTTGAAGCGGTACGGGCTGCCGGGGTCGACCAGCTCGCGCCTCAGCTCCTTGTCGTAGATGCCCCGCACGGAGCCCGTCGCCGGGTCGAGCGTCACGCGGTAGAAGCGGTTTTCGATGACGTCCGTCTGCGGCGGCGCGGCGACGACGGCCGCCCCGCCGCCCGCCGTCGTACCGGAGGGTGAAGGAGCGGCCGCCTTGTCCCGCACGGCGTAAGTCTTGTAGCCGAGCGGCGGGGCCTCGCCGACGAAGCGTATGCGCTGGTAGGCCGGGTGGTCTTCGAGGACGTCGAAGGGGACGACCCGTTTGCCCTCGGGGTCGTAAAGCTCGCGCGTCTTCTGGAGGTCGAACTCGACCCAGCCGCGGCGCGGCCAGTTGAGCGTGTTGAAGACGAGGAGCGCGCGCGAGGGCGTGTCGACGCGCCCCGCGATGGCCGTCATCGAGCGGTCGAGCAGGTACTCGGCGCAGTAGCGCGCGTTGTTGCCGTAGAAGCGCTTGTAGGCCAGCTCGCGGGTCGAGTCCTCGCTGAAGGGCTCGGTGATGCTGCGCCCCCAGCCCCACGTGTGCTCGCCCATCAGCGCGACGTTCTCCCACATGCAGTCGAGCGATTCGCGCGAGGGTCGGAAGCGCGTGTCGACGAGCGAGGCGATGGTGCCCAGCTTCTCCGCCGAGACGGTGCGCCGCTCCGTCTCGCGCTCCATCGCCGCGTGGAAGGCGTCCGACGCGATGCCGTCCTCCCACATCGGCCCGCCGTCGCCGCGCACCACGGGGAGCTTGCCCTCGGCCTCGGCGGCTATCTTCTCCATCGCCTCGCCGAAGCCGGAGAAGCGCAGCTCGGGGTAGGCGAAGGTCGCGTTCCACTGTTTGGCGAGCGCGGCCTGCTGCGGGAAGAGCGAGGTGTTCTCCCACTGGCTGCCGTGGAGCATGACGGAGCGCGGCGCGTAGTCGGGGCGGTCGTAGACGCGCAGGAAGCTCGGGAGCCCCTCGTAGCCGTTCGCCAACTGGGTCGGCAGGCCGAACTGGCTGCCGATCTGGTGGTAATGGCGCGAGTACCACATCATGACGCGCGACCCGTCCGGCCCCTCCCAGTAGAAGGGCGAGCGGCGGTGCAGGTCGCCGAGCATCAGCGACGGGCCGCGGTCGGCGTTCGCCGCGGCCGCGAAGTACTTCAGCCCGGAGGCCGCAAGGATGGAGGCGTAGGCCCAGGAGTAGGAGGGAACGTCCGTGATGTTGGCCGTGTCCCACGGGCCGCCCGCCTCGCGGCTCAGTTTGCGCGCGCCGTAGAAGGAGCGGATGAGCGCCTCGCCCGTCGGGAAGCCCGTGAGGATGACGGAGTGCTGCGCGGGCACGAAGAGCTTGCGGTCGCGCACGGCGTCGTAGAGTTTTCGCCTCTCGGCCTCCGTGCGCCCTTCGAGGAAGTGGCGCGCCTGCCAGTAGCCGTCGAGCGTGAAGCGGAACTCCGGGTGCTCGCGGTTCATGTCGAGCGCCTCGTTGATGATGCGGCTGTGCAGCTCGGCGAGCTTGGTCTGGAAGTCGGAGTACCCGACGTCGAGGTGCTCGTGCGGCACCATGTAGACCGTCCACTTGCGCGCGGGGCTGACGGCCTGCTCAAACTTGTAGTCGCGCCCGCCCGCCCTGACCGTCACCGTGGCGCGGGCGCGGGCCGCGAACTCGGGCGCGCTGAACTCCAGACGCTGCTCGCCGAACTCGCGCCCGGCCGCGGCGAGCGGCTGCGTGTCGCTCCAGCCCGCGAGCGAGAGCGCGACCGTGCCGTCGGGCGCGAGCCCGCGCCAGCGCAGCGTGACGGAGACGACCTCCCTGAGCCGGCCCCCCTCGCGCCTGTAAAAGACGGTCGGCGCGACCGTCGCGCCCGTCACGCCCGGCGCAGGTGACGCGCCCGCCTCCTGCGAGAACTCGATGGCGTCGTAGGTGAGGACGGCGAGGTCGGTCGTCTCGCCGCCGGGCAGCGCCGTCGAGAGCGGGTCGGTCACGGCGAGCAGCGAGATTTCGTTCGGCCCACGGCGGAGGAACTCCGACGGCACGTCGACGTCGAGCGCGCCGATGGAGTACTGGGGCAGGATGGCCCCCTCGCTGTTCCCCTCCCTGTAGGTTTCGAGCGGCTGATAGAACCAGCCGCGGCGGCCGTTAACCTCGACCTGCACGACGGGCGCGCGCGCCGTCTTGTAAATCAGTCCGAGCCGGAGGCGGTACTTCCCTTCGGGCGCGGGGGCGAAGTCGAAACGGATTTTGTGCGCGGCCCCCGCGTCCGCCCTCGCGGGCACGACGGCCTGCTGCGTGCCGGGCCAATCCGTGGGCCGGCTCGCTGAGACGTCGAACACCCTGGCCGCGCCCGACGCGGGGCCGAGTTCTTCGGACGAGTTGTCGAAGGCTCCGATCCTCCAGACCGTGCGCTGCTGCGCCGCGGCGCAGACGCTCAAAGCTAAAGACAGAATAATCCCCAGGACGAAGTGGCTGCGCGTTAACGGCATGTGTCTCCGCTCGGTAGTTTGAAACGACGGCTGATTTTGCAAGAACGTTTTCGGATGGCTGGCGAACGTGTGAGCAAAATACTTCTTTCGGGCGGCACGGTCAAATTCATTTTCACCCCGCCGTTAATTTTCGCCGCGCCCGCGGCCGCGAGGGTGTTATTTTGGCGGCGAGTTCCGAAGCTCTCGCACGACGTCACGCCCGGAGACCCGCCCCGATGCTCAACCCGTTTCTTCTAATCGTCTGCCTGCTGACCGCGGCCCCTGCCTTCGCCCGTCAGGCGGCCGACCCTGCGCCCGCCCGCCGCCCAGACGCGCCCGTGACGGTGGCGCGGCTCGCCTCTCTGAAGACGGCCGGGGTCTCCGTGGCCGAGGTTTCGGACTACACTTTCGGCGGCTTCGAGGGCGAGATGAAGTCGCCGCCCCACGCCGACATCAACCCGCGGAAGGCGTTCGTCATCTTCTGGAAGGATTTCGACTACCGCTTCGTCTTCTCGCACGAGGCCAGCTACTGCCCCTGGTTCGAGCTGCCCTCGGGCGCGGGCGTCTCCTACCAGATGTTCGAGGGCAACGAGGGCTGGGCCGAACTGTTCAACGAGCAGGGGCGGCGCGAGCGCAACAGCTTCGTGGACGTCCTGGAGGCGGGGCCGCGCCGCGTGTGGGTGCGCTGGACGTACTTCGGCGTCAACATGGAGACGGGCGAGGCCGCCTACCGCGGCGTCGAGGACTTCTGGGCCTTCCCGAACGGGCTCGTCCTGCGCCGCCAGCGCTACCACACGCTCAGGCCGGGTGACACCCGCGGCTACGCGCGCGAGCCCATCGAGCTGATAGTCCTCAGCCCCGTCGGCCGCCAGTGGTTCGACGTCCTCGCCCCCGAACCCGCCACCGGCGAGAGCCGCGCCTTCACCGGACTCGACGCCTTCTCCCGCGCCCGCGTCGACGTCTACTGGAAGCGGAAGGACGACCCGAAGAAGATTTTCGCGGGCACGACCCGGCGCGCCGGCTCGCCCTGGAAGGAGATAGACGACGCGCGCGGCTTCGCCGGAATCATCCCGCTGCGCGACGGCTCGCCCTTCTTCGTCATCGGCGACGCCTCCGGGTTCCCGCGCGAGACCACACGCCTCAAAGAGCACGGCGACCGCAAGGGGACGGGCGGCTGGGGCTGGGGCACGCTGACGTGGGATCACTGGCCCGTCGGATGGCTCAACAGTCAGGCGCACGACCTTTCGCCGGAGACGTTCGGCCGCTACCCCTCCCACTTCGCCCCCTTCGGCCTTGACCTGTGGAGCATGCCGAACGAGCAGACCGAAGGCCGCGACTTCTACTCGCTGCTCGGGGTCGGCGGCCGCGACGCCGAAGAGGTGCGCAGGGTGGCGCGCGACTGGCTCGGCGGCGGCGACGTCGGCG
>DASVSK010000998.1:0-2343 GCA_036388135.1 Pyrinomonadaceae bacterium
CGCGCCCGCGACCGTCAACGTGCCGGCGCGCGCCAGGGTGCCCGTGTTGGCGGCGACCGAATAGCTCACCGTCCCGCTGCCGGTGCCCGAGGAGCCGGCCGTGACCGACACGAAGCCGCTGTTGCTCGCGGCCGTCCAGCCGCACCCGGCGGAGGCCGTCACAGAGACGCTGCCCGTCCCGGCCGCCGCGCTGAAGGACTGCGAGGCCGGGGAGATCAGGTAGGTGCAGGGGGCCGCGACCTGAGTGACGGTGAAGGTGCGGCCGGCGACGGTAATCGTGCCGGTGCGCTGCGTGGTGTTCGGGTTGGCGGCGACCGAGAAGCTCAACGTGCCGCCGCCCGTGCCGCCGGGTGCCGAAGTTATCGTGATGAACGAGGCGTTGCTCACGGCCGTCCAGGAGCAGCCCGCCGTTGCCGTCACGATGACGGCTCCCGTCCCGCCGCCGGACGCGAAGGTCTGCCCCGTCGACGATGTCGAGAAAGAGCAGCTCTGGGTCAGGTTCCAGTTGAGCGCGATGCTCCCGGTCGCGTTGGCGTAGCCGTCGACGGCTACGCGGTAGGTCGTCCCGCCGACGGCGTTGAACGTCACGCGGCTCGTCAGCGAGTTCAGAGTGAGGTCGTCGTCGTTGCCCGCGATGAGGGTCAGTGCGCCGACGCTGCTCCCCGTGTAGACGCCGAGGAGCGTGTCGAAGCCGCTGCCCGCCGTGGTTATCGTCACGCTGCCGCTCGAAGGGGCCTGCCAGCGGTACCAGACGGAGGAGCCGCCGCTGTTGCCGCCGTGGGCGGGCTCCCCCGCCTCCTTCGTCGCCGCGGCGTTGGTGCCGAGGACGGTCCCGACGTTCCCGCTGATGACCTGCGCGTTGACGAAGTTGTCGTGGGCGGGGAACGGCGGGACGTTGTTCCAGTTGAGCGTCACGCTCCCGGTCGCGCCGCCGAAGCCGTCGACGGCGATGCGGTAGGTCGTCCCGCCGACGGCGTTGAAGACGACGCGGCTCGTCAGGTCGCCGCCGCCGACGTCGTCGTTGCCCGTGATGAGGGTCAGAGCGCCGACGCTGCTCCCCGTGTAGACGGCCAGCAGCGTGTCGAAGCCGCTGCCCGCCGTGGTGAGCGTGGCGGTGCCGGTCGCCGGGGCCTGCCACTGGTACCACACGGACGTGCCGCCGGCGTTGCCCGCGTGAACCGGCTCGCCCGCCTCCTTCGTCGCGCCGACGTTGGTGCCCGAGGCGACGCCCGTGTTGCCGCTGATGACCTGCGCGCTGGCGAAGTTGTTGTTCGCGGGCCCGACCCCGCCGCCCCCGCCGCCTCCGCCGTCGCGGAACTGTGAGATGGTCAGCGCCGTGTTGTTGATGACGCGGCGGTTGTCGCGCTGGTTGGTGATGCCGGTCGGGTGGCCGTTAAAACTGACCGAGGGGTTGGAGAAGTAGGCGACGCGGCTGCAGCCGAACGTGCACGGGTTCTCGTACGACATGACCGTGCGGAACGAGCCGTCGACGTAATGCCCGAAGGCGTAGGGGTAAGAGGCCGAGCCGGACGACGCGCCGTTTTCGGGGTTGTGCTCGCAGCCCTCGTTGTGCCCCAGCTCGTGCGCGAAGCTGAGGTTGCCGACGGCGCACCCGCGCGCCGTGGCGGAGAAGGCGCTACCGGAGAACCCCGGCCCGACCGAGCGCATGACGTAGGCCAGGCCGCAGCCGTCGCTGGCGTTTTCGACGATGAGCGCCACCATGTCGGCCTTGAGGCTGTTGCGCGCGGCGGCGACCGCCGAGTTGTCGTCCACCCACTTGAGCGCCGCGTCCAGAGTCCCGGCCTCGGTGTAGCTCGCCTCCAACGTCCCGACCATGCGCACGCGCGGGTTGATGCCGCTGTTGATGTACGCCGTGTTGGTGCTGTTGATGGACTGCTGCGCGAAGGCCTGGGCCTGCGTCGTGCCGCCGAGCGCCGAGCGAACGTTCGACGTGTAGACGACCAGCACGTCGATCAAGCTCCCATCGTCCGCGGCGGTCGGGGCGGCGGGGGCCGCCGCCTTCACGGCGTCCGCCTCGGCGGTTTCCGAGGCCGGCCTCTGGGGGAGCGCCCCGGCGCAGGCGGGGAACAGGTCCTGGTTTATCTCGACCAGGAGGTGCCTGAAATCCCCCTGCGGGACGATTTCGTAGACGCCGTCGGGTGAGTAGATGAGCCCGGACATGGCCGCGCCCTTGACGGAGAGCGTCACGTCGCCGCTCCAACCGTCCTGGCCGACGAGTTTCCCGCGCCACGCCAGCCCGCCGTCCGCGAACGCGGCGAAGCCTTCCGCCTCGCTCCGGACGACCCTGTACGTCTTGCCGTCGAGCAGTTCGAAGCTCAGCTC
>DASVSK010000999.1:0-2940 GCA_036388135.1 Pyrinomonadaceae bacterium
CGAGGAGTTCGGACTCTTCCGCTTCGTCGACCGTGCGGAGGTCGAGGACGACGCGGTCGCCGAGGATGCGCGCGACGACGGGCGGGTCGTGCCGCCGCAGCCTCTCGTCGAGCGCGGAGGCCGAAAGGGAAGCGTGCGCGAGCGCGAGGAGCGCCGTCGGCGGGTGCGTGGTCGGGGCCGAGCCGCCGCCGACCGCCGACTCGCCTTCGACGACCTCGAAGTCGGGCGCGCCCACCGGGAGCCGCTCGCGCAGTCGCCGGCCGAACTCAAGCGCGCGCGCCCCGACCTCTTCGCGCGTCGCGGAGAGCATGCGCAGCGCGGGCACCGACGCCGCGGCCTCGCCCCGCCGGTACGCTTCGAGCGTCGCTTCGAGGGCGGCCAGCGCGAGCTTGTCCGCGCGCAGCGCCCTGTAGAGCGGGTGGCGGCGCAGACGCGCGACGGCCTCGCGCCGCCCGACGACGAGGCCCGCCTGCGCCGACCCGAGCAGCTTGTCGCCGCTGAAGCTGACGACGTCCGCGCCCTTCGCCACGGAGTCGTGGATGACGGGCTCGCCCGCGAGGCCGAGCGGCGCGAGGTCGAAGAGCGCGCCGGAGCCCGCGTCCTCGTAGAGCGGGAGTCCCCGTTCGTGCGCGAGCCCGGCGAGTTCTTCCAGAGAGGGCGCGGCCGTGAAGCCGACGATGCGGTAGTTGGAAGGGTGGACGCGCATCAGCAGGCGCGTGCGCTCCGTCAGGGCGCGCTCGTAGTCGGAGAGCCGCGTGCGGTTGGTCGTCCCGACCTCGACCATCGTGGTGCCGGACTGCGCCATCACGTCGGGCACGCGGAAGTCGCCGCCGATCTCGACCAGCTCGCCGCGCGAGACTATCGTCTCGCCGTCGCGCGCCAGCGCCGTCAGCACGAGCAGCGCGGCGGCGGCGCAGTTGTTGACGACGAGCGCGTCCTCCGCGCCGGTCAGCTCGGCCAGCAGCTCTTCGGCGCGCGCGCCGCGCCGGCCGCGCGCGCCGGTCGCCGTGTCGTATTCGAGCGTGCAGTAGCCGGCGGCCTCGCGCGCGACGGCGCGGCGCGCGGCCTCGGAGAGCGGCGCGCGCCCGAGGTTCGTGTGCAGCACCACGCCGGTCGCGTTGATGACGCGCCGCAGCCCGCGCGCACGCTCGCGCTGCGCCGAGAGCGCGAGCCTCCGCGCCGCCTCCGCGAGCAGCGCCTCGCGCGCGCGGCCGCCGTCCGCCGCGTCCCGGGCTTGAGATTCGTGCTGACGGGACGGGTCGTGTGTCTCGTCTTCCGGGCGCGGGCCGTCGGCCTCGTCGGGCTCGGGACCCGAACGAAGCTCGGCGCGCAGCTCGTCGGTCACGGCGCGCGCGAGCGCGGTGAGGTGTTCCGCGCCGAGCGAGTCGCGGAGCGCCGCCGCCTCGGGCGTGCGCAGGAGCGCGTCGACCGAGGGCAGCGCGCGCAGTCTCTCTGAAAGGTTCGAGTCGGGCATGTCGGCCGAGCCGGTAGTCAGGGACGAGACGTTAATGGTAAGTTTAACTTTGAGCCTCGCGGCGACGCCGTATTCTACGCCTCGCGACGCCCCGAAGAGAAACCGAAAATGCGCGGGTTCTTTCCGCCCCGGAAGTAAATGACCAGAGCCTTTCCGCCCGAGAAACATCAGAAGGCAGACGCGCGCGCCCTCTTCGGCGCGGCGGAGGACGGCGACGCCGCGGCGGTCGCGCGACTCCTGGCCGCGGGCGCGCCGGCGGACGCGCGACTCACGCACGGCGGCGAGACGCCGCTCATGCGCGCGGCGGCGCGCGGCCACGAAGACGTCGCGCGCGTCCTGCTCGACGCGGGCGCTGACGCCTCCGCGCAGAGGGCCGACGGGTTCACGCCGCTCATCCTCGCGGTCTTCTTCGGGCACGAAGGGGTCGTGCGCCTGCTCGTCGGTCGCGGCGCGGACGCGCGCTCGCAGACGAGCCTCGGCACGACGGCCGCGCGCTGGGCCGCCTCGCGCGGCTTCGACGAGATGGCCGACCTCCTGCGCGCCGCGGAGGCCGCGGGCCCGCGAGCCGTCAAGCCGACGCCCGGCGCGCGCGTGCCGCCGGGCGTAAGCGTCTCCGCGGCCTCAACCCGCGCGGCGGCCTCGGCCCGTGCCGGGACGACGCCGTCCGACGAGGTGAGCATCTTTTCGATGAGGGGCGAGCGGCGCGGCTCGCGCGGCTCGGCCGCGAGTGACTCCGCTTTGATGGACGGCGCGCCGGCCGCGGCGGGAGCTTCCGCGTTGAACGCCTCTCCCTCGGACGTTACTCAGTCGAGCGCGTCCCCATCGGACACTTCTCAATCCGGCACGTCACGGTCGAACGTTCCTTCGTTCGGCGTCTCGCCGTCGAGCGCGGCGGCGGGCGTCTCGGTGCGGCGGGGCGGGCAGGTTCCGGCGCACCCTTCGTCCTCGACCTTCCGCGTGGGCCACTTCCTGCGCTCGTGGCAGGGGTCGGTAGGGACTGCGCTCCTGCTGCTCGCCTTCGGCGTGGCGGTCTTCGCTTTACTGCGCGGCGGGACGTCCCTCGGCGATGGCGCGCCCGCGCCGGCCGCGCCCCAGACTCCCGCGCCACAGGCGGCCGCGCAAGTCCCGCCGCCCGCCGCGACGGAGCCCACGCCCGCCTTCCCGACGCCGGACGCGCAAAGCGTCCTGCCCGTCACAGACCCGGCCTACGCCGTACCGTACACCGGCGGCCAGCCCTTCTACATCCAGCAGGGCGCGCCCGCCCCCGTCCAGTCCAACGTCCCCGGCGACCTGACGGTCGTCTCGGACGGCGGCGCTACCCCTAACGAAAACAACGCGCGTGCGAGTCGTAAGACCGAGGCCGGAGCAAACGACGCGACGCCCGCGCGGCCGGACGCCCGCGGCGAACCGGCCGCAGACGCGGACGCGCGCGCCCCACGCCCCGCCCGCACGCCCGACCCGGAACC
>DASVSK010001000.1:0-4178 GCA_036388135.1 Pyrinomonadaceae bacterium
CGTGTTGTTGAAGTCGTGCGCCACGCCCGACGCCAGCTCGCCGAGCGCCGACAGCTTCTCCATCTGCGCGTACTGCTCGCGGATGCGGTCCTGCTCGGCGATGTAGTGCGACAGCTCCTCGACGTGGCGGCGCGCCTGCTCGGCCTGCTCGGCGGCCGACTCGGCGCGCGCCTCGGCGGCGGCCTCGGCCTTGGCGGCGGCCGACATCGCTTCGAGGTTGTCGAGGTAGGTGCGGTAGGTCAGGTAGACGATGACGATGATGGGGCCGGCGGCGACCAGCGCGTAGAAGCCCGCGGTCGAGGCCAGCTTGACGGCGATGCCGGCGGCCGACGCGCCCGCGAAGTACGTGATTGACGTCCAGAGGTACTTGTTGCGCCAGGTGACCCAGAGCGGCTCGTTGGCCTTCAGGGAGGTGTGGACGGCCGCCATCCCCGAGTTGCCGACGTACTGCACGAGCGCCATTACGCAGAGCGAGACGACGAAGGCGGCCGAGAAGTCGCCGCGCGCCAGCTCGGTCACGGGGACGCCGAAGAGCCAGCGCATGACGTGGACGGTCAGGAAGGTGGCGCAGGCCATCATCGCCGCGTTGAAGAGGCAGGTGAAGAGCGTGAACGGGCGCTTGCCGAAGCGCGAGGCGGCGAAGTTCTCGGCCGCGCCGAGGATGACGGCGACCTCACCGCCGTAGAGCAGCAGCGTCAGGAAGATGAAGGTGTCGGAGAAGGAAATCTGCCCCGTCGTGCGCGGGATGGGGATGCAGAAGCGCGAGCTGACGAGCAGCGTCACGGCGACGAGCGGCACGAGCCGCAGGTCGAGGCGGTCGACCGGCAGACGCAGCGCCGAGTAGAGCATCACGCACGCGCCCGCCGCGATGAACGCCCACATGTAGGGTCTGACCAGACGCTGCTTCTCCACCCCACCCTCCGGCATTGGTTCATTGAGTCATTGACTCATTTACTAAATGAGCAAATGATTCAATGATTCATTGATTCAATTACTTCTCAAGGAAGATCGTGTCGTAGTAGCCGCGCAGGCGGTAGCCCGCCTTGAGGAAGAGCGACTGCGCGACGAGGTTCTGCTCGTTGACGAGCGCGCAGAGCGTCTCGCTGCGTTCGAGCAGCGTCCGCCCGAGCTGCGAGAGGCACCGCAGGCCCATGCCCTGCTGCCGGCTCGCGGGTTCGACGTAGACGCCCTCGACGTAGGTGCACTCGGGCGTCTCCGAGGCGACGTCGGCCTTGAAGACCAGCTCGCCGCCCTCGACCAGCACCCACACGCGCCCGTTCTCGATGCGGCGCGCGCAGCGCAGGCGGAAGCCCGGGAGGTCGGCGTCGATGGGGTTGACGCCGCTCTCCTCGTAGGCCATCGCGGCGTGGACGGGCATCACCAGCATCAGGTCTTCGAGCGTCGCGGGGCGCAGGCCCGGCACCGGCTCGCAGGCCCTCACCGGCCAGCGCTGCTCGAAGAGCAGCTCGCGGCAGAAGACGCGCGGCTGCTGCCCCGACGGCGCGTAGTGCTCCCAGAAGCCGCGGATCATCTCCTGCTCGCCGAGGATCATGTGCGCCCCGCGCTGCCCCTGTGCCAGCTCGGCGAAGGCGCGGAGCGCCCCCTCCGTGCGCGCCTCGACGAAGGTGGCGTGGCCGACGAGCGCGACGCCTTCGAGCCGCCCGTCGCGGTCGCGGCAGGCGTAGAACGTCCCGCGGTTGAACGGGCTCTCGAAGCCGTTGTCGCGGATGAGCCCGCGCATGACGACCGTCGGCGCGGGGCGCGCGGCCAGGAAGTCGAGCACCTCCGGCTCGCCGTCCTTCTCGGTCAGGGGGTGGACGCGAAAGGGCGTCTCTACGCTCGGCGGCGGAACGCGGGCGGCGGCGGCGGCCTTTCTCGATTCGCTGAACTGGGGCATCACGTCACTCCTTAACGAGACTTTCGGGTCGGTTGATGACGAGGAGGAGTTGTTTGCGTCTGGCGCTTCAATACTCGGTGTCCGGCACGGGGGCGGCCGAGGGGGTGTCGTCGCCCTTCTTCGCGGCGGAGAGCGCCTGCATGGCGGCGTCGGCCCCGAGCGCCGCGCCGTCCGTCACCAGCACGCCGTCGCTCAGGACCGTCCTGTCCGTGACGAGCACGCCCGACCCGACGAAGCGGTCGGTGACGAGCACGCCCGAGCCGAGGAAGACCGAGCCGCTGCCGATGACGCCGCCGTTGCTCAGCATGAGCCTGTCCGTGACGAGCACGCCCGACGAGAGCAGCTTGCGGTCTGTGACGAGCACGCCGTCTGTGACGAGCACTCCGTCCGTCACCAGCACGCCGTCGGTGACGAGCACGCCGAGGCCGTAGAGCTTCTGGTAAGAGGTGACGAGCTGCGGGCCGGTCAGGAACCCGTACTTGAGGACGAGCCCCTGCGACCACGCGAAGGTCTCGCCCGCGATGCTGCTCTGCGGCGCGGGCGCGGCGGCCGTCAGCAGCGGCGCGCCGAGCGGCGTCGAGTTCGTCAGGTCCGTCCGAACCAGCTTCGCCAGCCTGACCGCGCCCTCGACGTTGACCTGCCCCGCGCCCTGCTCCAACTGGTTGAAGCCCGAGAGCGGCTGCGCCGTGTACATCAAGAGCGCCTTGACGAGGTTGGGCGTCAGTGAAGGGTTGGCCTGGAGCATCAGCGCCGCCGCGCCCGCCACCACCGGCGTCGACATCGACGAGCCGTTGAGGTACATCATCCGGCGCTTGTCCGAGCCGCTGACGCCCGCGTCCAGGTGCGGGTTCTGCGTGATGAGGTAATTGTCCTCGGCCGCGGCGTCGATAATCTTGTTGCCGGGCGCGACGAGGTCGGGCTTGATGAAGTTGTCGTGGCGGCGGACGCCCAGCGCGTCCGTCGTGTAGCCGCGCGTCGGGCCGCGCGAGCTGAAACTGGTCACGCCGTCGTCGGAGCGCCAGTCGGTGCCGAAGGTGTTCGACGCGCCGACCGTGATGGCCGACGGCTCGACGCCCGGCGAGTGGATGGCGCCGTAGACCTTCTGCCCCGCCGCGTCCTTGCCGTTGTTGCCCGCCGCGGCGACGACCACGACCCCGGCGTCGACCAGCCTGCGGACGGCCTGGCAGACGGGGTCGTTCCTGTACGACTCGACCGCCGCCGTGCCGAGGCTCATGTTGACGACGCGGATGTTGTAGGCGGCACGGTTCTGCAAGACCCATTCAAGCGCGCTCAGGACGTTGGAGACGCGCCCCGTGCCCTGCGAGTTGAGCACGCGGAGGTTGACGAGGTTGGCGTTCGGGGCCACGCCCACGTACTCGCCGCGCGAGATGCGCGCGTTGCCCGCGACGATGGAGGCGACGTGCGTGCCGTGCCCGTGCGGGTCGTCCGTGCGCCGCTCGCCCGTGAAGTCGACGCTCTTGACGACGCGCGGGTCGTTCTTGCCGTCGAGGAAGGTGGTGTGGTTGGTGTCGATGCCGGAGTCGAGGACGGCGATGCCGACGCCCGTGCCGTCGAGCCCCGTGACGTTAACGCCGGCGGCCGAGCGCACCTCGTCCGCGCCCGTCGTCCGCGAGACGTGGCCGAAGGCGCTGGTCTCGCGGTCGAGCGAGACGAAGCGGACGCCGTCCTGCTCGGCGAGCCGCTCGACGAGCCGCGCCGGCAGCTCGACGACGCGCGCGCCCAGCGCGTCGAAGCTCGCGCGCGTGCGAGCGTCGCGGCGGAGCGAGGCCGGGAGCGCCGCGCCGCCGTCCTGCAAGATGACGCGCACCTTGCGGCCGGCCGAGGCCGGGTCGCGCGCGACCTCAAGCAAGTCCGGGGAGACCCTGGCGGCGACGCCTTCGGCGCGCGGCGCGTCCTGCGCGGCGCGGGCGCGCGAGCGCATGACCTTCAGCCCGGCGTGGGTCAGCCCCCCGGGCGCGAGGCCGGTGTGCGACGCGAGGGCGAGCAGCGCGAGCAGAGACAGGGACGCCGCCGCCTTCTTGTGACTTCTAACCTTCTTCACTTGATCCCTCCAGCCGGCGCGAAACTGAAGCGCCGGACGAGACCGGTATTTCAAGAGCGTTCGCCGGTACGCGGATGAAAGATCGCACCCGTAACACGTTGTAAGGGGAAGCGTCTCCGCACAGACGCGAGTATCGGCCGGGCGAGGTTTTCTTTGCGCGGCCGTGGGGGAGAAAGTCAACCGGGAGAGGCACCAGAGTATCCGGCCAACCGCGCCCCC
>DASVSK010001001.1:0-2738 GCA_036388135.1 Pyrinomonadaceae bacterium
TGCGGCCGCGCGCGCGGGCGTGCGCGAGGCGGCGTCGGCGCGCGCGGCGGACTGTCGGCATGCTGCGAAGAGGGCGAGCGCAGGGACGAAGGCGAGGCCGAGAATTAGACGCAGAGGGGGAAGCATCCTTATAGACGAGCGGTTTCGACGACGAAGACGGGCGCGCTAAAACTACCACGGCTTTCAAAAATTGTCTCGCAAATTCATCCGGCGCGCATTGTGCGCCGGCCGGCGGGCTTACGCGATAGGGGGGCTGACAGTCCCGCACCGTGGGTAACCACACAGGGGCGCGCGGGCTCGTTCGCGTGTGGCGGGCGGACTCGCCTGCTTCGGCCTCGGATGCGCCGGGCGCGCAAACTTGCGCCGGACACCGCGTTGCCGCTATCTTTCAACGCAAAGCAAAACACCAACGCGACAAGGAAGGGTGACTGATGGCCGAGACGGGCAAACTCCGCGACGACCCACTCTGGTTCAAGGACGCGGTCTTTTACGAGATCTACGTGCGCGGCTTCTACGACTCGAACGGCGACGGGGTGGGCGACTTCCGCGGCCTGACCGAGAAGCTCGACTACCTCGAATGGCTCGGCGTCGACTGCCTCTGGCTGCTGCCGATGTACGCCTCGCCGCTGCGCGACGGCGGCTACGACATCGCCGACTACTACTCGATCCTCCCCGAGTACGGCACGCTCGAAGACTTCCGCCGGTTCATCGACGCGGCGCACGCGCGCGGCATGCGCGTCATCACCGACCTCGTCGTCAACCACACCTCCGACCAGCACCCCTGGTTCGTCGAGGCTTCCGCGTCGCCCGACTCGCCCAGGCGCGACTGGTACGTGTGGAGCGAATCGCCCGAGAAGTACAAAGAGGCGCGCATCATCTTCACCGACACCGAGAAGTCGAACTGGACGTGGAGCGAGACGGCGCAGGGCTTCTACTGGCACCGCTTCTTCTCGCACCAGCCCGACCTCAACTACGACAACCCGGAGGTGCAGCAGGCGATGCTCGAAGTCGTCGACTACTGGCTCGACTTCGGCATCGACGGCTTCCGCGCCGACGCCGTGCCCTACCTCTACGAGCGCGAGGGCACCAACTGCGAGAACCTGCCCGAGACGCACGGCTTCCTTAAAACGCTGCGCGCGCACGTCGAGCAGAGGCACCCGAACGCCCTGCTGCTCGCCGAGGCCAACCAGTGGCCCGAGGACGTGGTCGAATACTTCGGCCGCGGCGACGAGTTCCACATGGGCTACCACTTCCCCATCATGCCGCGCCTCTTCATGGCGCTCAGGCAGGAAGACCGCCGCCCCATCGTCGAGATACTGGAGCGCACGCCCGACATCCCCGGCAACTGCCAGTGGGGCATGTTCCTGCGCAACCACGACGAGCTGACGCTGGAGATGGTGACGGACGAGGAGCGCGACTACCTCTACAACGAGTACGCCAAAGACCGCCGCATGCGCCTCAACGTCGGCATCCGCCGCCGCCTCGCGCCGCTCCTGGACAACAGCCACCGGCGCATCCAGCTCCTCAACGCGCTGCTGCTCAGCCTGCCCGGCAGCCCCTTCCTCTACTACGGCGACGAGATAGGCATGGGCGACAACATCTACCTCGGCGACCGCGACGGCGTGAGAACCCCCATGCAGTGGTCTTCCGACCGCAACGCGGGCTTCTCGAAGGCCGACTTCGAGCGGCTCTACTTCCCCGTCATCAACAACCCGGTCTACGGCTTCCAGTCGGTCAACGTAGACTCGCAGATGCGCTACGACACGAGCCTGCTCAACTGGATGCGGCAGATGATTCTTCTGCGCAAGGAGCACCACGTCTTCGGCCGCGGCACGATGCGCTTCGTCAAGCCGGAGAACCGCAAAATCTTCGCCTTCGTCCGCGAGCACGAGGGCGAGACCGTGCTCTGCGTCTTCAACCTCTCGCAGTTCGCGCAGCCGGTCGAGCTGGACATCGCGGAGTTCGCGGGGCGGACGCCCGTCGAGATGCTCGGCAAGACGCGCTTCCCCGCGGTGAGGGCCGGGGCGGCCTACCAGCTCGCGCTCTCGCCGTTCGGCTTCTACTGGTTCCAGCTCGAAAGGCTCGACGTCTGAAGACGTCTGGAGCGGGCGGCGCGGGCGTTGACACTTCCGCAACATTAAAAGGGTAAGAGAGTGGGAGCGGCCGGCGACGCCCGGCCCCGAGACGAGAAGGACGAGAGGGCGTAAGAGGATGCTAAAGGCACTGGGCAGCGGGTTGGTGGGCGCGTGCGCGCTCACGCTGGTTCACGAGTCGGCGCGGCGCTACATCGACGACGCGCCGCGGATGGACGTCGTCGGCATGCGCGCCATCGCCAAGACGTTCCGCGCCGTCGACGCCGAGCCGCCCGTCCCGCTGCACGAGACGGCGCTCGTCGGCGAGCTGGTCTCGAACTCGCTCTACTACGGGCTGGTGGGCCTGGGCGACGCGGAGGACGGGGTGCGTAACGGCGCGCTGCTCGGGCTCGCCGCGGGGGTCGCGGCCGTCTACCTCCCCGAGTACCTCGGCCTCGGCCGACAGCCGGCCAAGAACTCGACCGAGACGAACCTGCTCACGGTCGCCTGGTACCTCCTCGGCGGCCTCGCCGCCGGGGCCGCCTACCAGGCGCTCTCCTCCGAAGAGGGCTGAGCGCCGGTCACTCCCCCGCCCCGCCCGGCACGAAGTCGAGCACGATGGGGTCGTGGTCTGAGAGGACCTGGCCCGCGCGCCCGCGCAGCCCG
>DASVSK010001002.1:0-3219 GCA_036388135.1 Pyrinomonadaceae bacterium
CACGCCGCAGGCGCTGCTCGACGAGGTCAAGGCAGTCGGGCTCGACGACGACGGCGTCGCCGACGTCGCGGCGACGCTCGCGGAGGTGGGCGCGCCGGTGCCGGCCGACGTCCAGGCCGAGCTGTCGCACCGGGTGGGCTGGCGCGAGACGGCCGGCTACCTCAAGTCGGTCGGGCGCGTGTGGGAGGGCGAAGAGGGCGGCGAGGTCTTCGTGCTCGACTCGCTGGCCGCGCGCGTCGCCGAACTCGAAGCCGCGCTCGGGCGCGAGCCGGCGCGCTCCGTCCTTCTGGTCGGCGAGTCCGGCACGGGCAAGACGGCGCTCGTGCGCGCGCTCGCCGCGCGGCTGCGGCGCGAGAACTGGCTCGTCTTCGAGGCCGCGGCCGCCGAGGTGATGGCCGGGCAGACCTTCATCGGCCAGATAGAGGAGCGCGTGCAGGACATAGTCCGAGCCGTCTCCGGCAAGCGCATCCTCTGGGTGATGCCGAACTTCCACGAGGCGCTGTGGGCGGGCCGCCACCGCTACAGCCCGACGGGCGTGCTCGACCTGCTGCTGCCCTCGATAGAGAGCGGCGCGGTCAAGATCGTCGGCGAGGTGCCGTCCGAGGCTTACGAGCAGCTCCTGCGTCTGCGCCCGCGCCTGCGCACCGCGATGCAGACCTGCCGCGTCGCCCCGCTTCCGGACGCGGACACGCTCGAACTCGCACGGCGCTGGGCCGAGCGGCGCGGCGGGCGCAGGCCGATGCCGGCGGACGCGGGCGAGACGGCCGACGCCGCCCACTACGCGCCGCGCGCCTCGGAGCGGACGCTGTGCGAGGGACTGCAACTCGCCAAGCAGTACCTCGGCGACAAGGCCGCGCCCGGCAACCTCCTGCTCCTGCTCGACGCGACCGACCGGCGGCTGCTCGCCGAGGAGGCGCAGGCGGGCGAGATAAAGCTCGACGACCTGCTCGTCACGCTCTCGCAGTTGACGGGGCTGCCCGTGCAGATATTGGACGAGCGCGAGGGGCTCGACCTCTCGGAGCTGCGCGCCTTCTTCGAGCGCCGCGTGCTGGGTCAGCCCGAGGCCGTCGACTGCCTCGTCGAGCGCGTCGCGATGATAAAGGCGGGACTGACCGACCCGACGCGGCCGCAGGGCGTCTTCCTCTTCGTCGGCCCGACGGGGACGGGCAAGACCGAGATCGCCAAGACGCTCGCCGAGTTCCTCTTCGGCTCGCCCGAGCGCATGATCCGCCTCGACATGAGCGAGCTTCAGACGTGGGACTCGCAGGGGAGGATACTCGGCGAGGCCGACGAGACGAGCGAGAGCGCCGC
Organism: Pyrinomonadaceae bacterium; assembly: GCA_036388135.1. GTDB lineage: Bacteria > Acidobacteriota > Blastocatellia > Pyrinomonadales > Pyrinomonadaceae > QHXN01. The sequence continues at coordinate 1,312 of DASVSK010001002.1, forward strand.
CCTCGTCAACCTCATCCGCAAGCAGCCCTTCTCCGTCGTCCTGCTCGACGAGTTCGAGAAGGCGCACCCGTCGGTGTGGGACCTGTTCCTACAGGTCTTCGACGACGGGCGGCTGACGGACCGCCGCGGCAACACGGCCGACTTCCGCCACTCCGTCATCATCCTGACCTCGAACCTCGGCGCGACGCTCCCGCACGGCGCGTCGGTGGGCTTCGCGCAGGAGCAGTCGCAGTTCGCCGCCGGGTCGGTCGAGCGCGCCGTGGGTCGCGCCTTCCGCCGCGAGTTCGTCAACCGCATCGACCGCGTCGTAGTCTTCCGCCCGCTGGGGCGCGGCGTGATGCGCGACCTTCTGCGCAAGGAGCTGAACGACGTGCTCACGCGCAGGGGCCTGCGCACGCGCCAGTGGGCGGTCGAGTGGGACGAGTCGGCCGTCGAGTTCCTTCTGGAGAAGGGCTTCACCGCCGACCTCGGCGCGCGCCCCCTGAAGCGCGCCGTCGAGCGCTACCTGCTCTCGCCGCTCGCGCTGACCATCGTCAACCACCAGTTCCCCGAAGGCGACCAGTTCCTCTTCGTGCGCTCCTCGGCCGACGCCCAGGCGCTCGACGTGCAGTTCGTCGACCCGGACGCGCCGGGGCAGGCGGACGCGCCCGAAGAGCCGCGCGCGCCCGACGACGACGCGGCGACGGGCGGCGACGAGGCGGCGCGCGAGCTGCGGCTCGAATCGGTCGCGCTCGACCCGAAGGGGACGCCGGAGGAGCTGCGCTTCCTGCAAGAGAGGTTCGACGACGTGGCCTCGCGGGTCGATGCGGACGGGTGGCGTCTGCGCAAGGAGGGGGCGCTCGGCGAGATGCAGTCGGCCGACTTCTGGTCTTCGCCGCGGAGGTTCGGCGTGCTCGGCGCGGTCGAGTACATGGATCGCATCGAGGCCGGGTTCGACACCGCGGGCTCGCTCCTCGCGCGGCTGCGCGGCGACCGCAAGCGTCTGCCGCCCGACCTCGTCGCGCGCCTGGCGCAGCAGCTCTACCTGCTCGACGCGGCCTGCCGCGGCTTCGCCGCGGGCGAGCCGCGCGACGCCTTCCTGCTCGTCACGGCCGGCCGCGAGCCGGGGGCCGTGACGGGCAGCGACGACTTCGCGCGCACGCTGACGCGGATGTACCGCCGCTGGGCCGAGCGACGCCGCATGCGATTCGAGCTGATAGAAGAGCGCGAGGGCGCGAGCGCCAACGGCGCGGCCGCGGAAGAGTACCGCGCGGTCGCCGCGGTCTCCGGCTACGCGGCCTTCACAATCCTCCGGCCCGAGACGGGGCTCCACGTCTTCGAGACGCCGCAGGACGAGAAGTCGTCCTTCAAGCGCGCGACGGCCTTAGTCCGCGTCGTCGCGCAGCCCGAAGAGCCCGCCGGGCGCGGGCACGCGGCGCTCGGCGAACAGGCCGCGCGCGCTCTGGCCGCCGAGACGCCCGCGCAGCAACAGGTCGTCCGCCGCTACCGCGAAGAGCCCTCGCCGCTCGTCCGCGACTCCGCACGCGGCTGGCGCACCGGCCGCCTCGAACGCGTCCTCGACGGCGACTTCGACCTCATCACCTGAATCAAAGGCGAAGGGCGAAGGGGGAAGGGCGAAAGTGCTGACACGCCCGCCGCGTGGCTTACAGTCAACTTAATCGGCGCGGAGCGCCGTTCTCAGTTTCGCCCTTCGCCCTTCCCCTTTCCCCTTTCCTTCGCCCTTCGCCTTTCGCCTTTTCCCTTGTCTTTCCCGGCGGGGCGGGTTTAAGCTGCCGTTACCGGGCGGGGTCGCGTCGGCCGCCGCGGCCGCCCCGGTGCTCTCACCCGTTATGCGCGACCGGCCGCGGCCGCCCCCGTCCCGAACAGGCGGGCCGCAAAATGCCGGAGTCGTTTTCGTCTTTTCCTTAC
>DASVSK010001003.1:0-4020 GCA_036388135.1 Pyrinomonadaceae bacterium
CAGTAGTCAGTAGTCAGTAGAAAGACAGGCGGCGCGCTCGGCTGATGACCGGGACGCGCCGCCTGTGTTTTATCTACTGACTACTGACTACTGACTACTGTCTACTGTCTACTGTCTACTGCCTACTGCTTTCCCGCCAGGGCGCGGACGCTGCGCGCGATGCGCTCGGCGGTCTTCTCGCCGACGCCGTCGACGAGGTCGAGGCCGCCGCCCGCGACGAAGTCGCGCAGGTCTGCGAGCGAGGAGATTTTGAACTGCTGGTGGAGCACCGCCGCCGTCTTCAGCCCCACGCCCTCGACTTCGAGCAGGTCGAGCACCGTCTCGGGCGTCTCCTCCTTCAGGCGCTCCCACGCGTCGAAGGTGCCGCGCTCCAGCAGCTCGACTATCTTGCCGCTGATGGCCTTGCCGACGCCGGGCAGGGACTGCAAGCCTTTCAGCCCCTCCTCGCGCGCTATCCGCGCCACCGGGCTCGGCCACGTCTCCAGCGTCTCGGCCGCGTTGCGGTAAGAGCGCACGCGGAAGCGGTCGTCGCCGCGAATCTCCATCAGCAGCGCCAGCCGCTCGAACCTGCGAGCGAGTTCTTCATTAGTCATCCGCCTTCGCCCCCGTCAGGGCGAATCTTACCACCGGGAGATTCAAACATGGGTAGACAGGATTTACAGGATTTGAGATTTGAATCTTCAATTCTCATCCTGCCCACCCCGTCCGTCCGTGTTAATTCTCTCCCTCGCTACCGGGCGCGGGCGAGCAAGGCGTCTCGGCGTCGGCGCGCGAAGTCGAAGAGCGCGGGCTGCTGCGTGCGCGTCGTCTGGCCGGAGACTTTGACCTTGAGGCCGCGCTCGCCGCCGGCCGCGCCGCCCGCCGAGAGGGCGACGACGCGCGCGCCCCCGTCGCCGCCGAGCCCGGCGGCCGCGGCCGAGGTCGTGCCCGCCGCCTTCATCTCCGCCAGCCGCCTCTCGACCTCGGCGTGGAGCGACGGCACGCGCTCGACGCCGTAGGCGAGCCACTCGGCGACCGTGATGCGCTCGTCCTTCGGCATGAAGTCGGCGCGCGCCGATTCGAGCCCGTCGCGCGTGAGCGCGTAGGTCAGAAGCCCCTGCTCGACGAGCGCGCTCTCCAGCGCGACGTCGTCGGCCTGCGTCGAGGTCAGTATCCGCATCCCCTTGTCGTAGGAGAGCTGGCCGAGGCCGCGGCTCCCCATCGGCCCCGGCTTGAAGCCCTCGCCCTGCACGCTCGCCGCCGAGTGGCACGCGTCCACCACCATTATCAACTCGCCCGCGTCCACGTCGCGCAGCCACGCGCCCAGCTCGTCCGAAGAGACGGCGCGCCCCAGCGAGTCGCGCAGCTCTTTCGACGTGCCCGTGTCCGAGGTGAAGAGGAAGAAGCTGCCGCGCTCGTCGGCGTAGCCGTGGCTTGAGAAGGAGACGAGGACGAGGTCTTCGGGCGTCGCGCGCCTGAGACGGTCTGCGTTAGGGACGCCCTTCAGCGCCTCGGCGTCCGCCTCGCGCCCGGCGAGCAGGTCGAGCACGGCCTTGAAGTTCCGCTTGGTCGCCGCCGCCTCTCTGACGACGCGCGGGCTCGTCTTCCTCCCGCCCTCCGTCGCGTAGTCCGAGATGAGCGGGACGCCCACGACCTCCTCGTACTCGCCGCCCGCGCGGACGCGCGCGGCGACGACCTCCTGCAAGCGGCGCGCGTCGTTGGCCGCGAAGCGCAAGTCCCAGGCTTCGTTCTCGTACGCGTTGACGCCGACCGAGACGACGTACGCGCGCCCCTTCGCCGCCGCCAGCGGCTCCTTCACTTCGAGCCCCGCGCGCGCCGTCAGGCTCTTCACGCGGTCCTCGTTAAAGGCGTAGGCGGTGAACTCGACGCGCTGCGCCTCCGGCTTCGCGCCCGCCTGAGCGTCGGCGGCGCGCGGGCGCGGCAGCCGCACGTCGTCGAAGGTGACGGCGGCCTTGCCGGTCTGCGCGTCGGTGCTGACCTCGCCGCCCGCCGAGGGCGCGTAGGCGACGAGCCGGCCGTCGCGGAAGAGCCGCAGGTCGTAGACGCCCGACCCGCCCGACCCGGTCGCGCCCTCGGCGCGCGCCACCTCGACCGTGACGCGCGCGAACTCGGGCCGCCCCGCCTGCCGCTCGACCGAGGCGATGCTCACCCGCGGCTGCGCGCGGTTGACCTCCGAGAGCGCGCGCACGGGCGCGAGCCGCTCGCCCGCGAGTATGCGCGCGAGCAGCCGCGGCTCGTAGTAGTCGCGCATGAAGATTTCGAGCGGCAGCGGCTTCAAAGGGTCGTCGGGCGCGAGCCAGTGGACGCCCTGTATCTCGTCGAGGTCGGAGGCGTCGAAGCGCCCCTCGGGGTCGACGACCACCCAGCTCCCGTCGGCGCGCGTGATGAAGCGGCACAGCTCCTTCCCCGTCGCCGCCTCGTAGACGCGCTCGAAGCCGTCGTAGCCGTAGGCGAGGAGGAAGCGCCCGTCGGGCGAGAAGGCTTCGACCGAGTCCTGCGCCACTTCGAGCTTGCGAAGCTCCGTCCCCGTCGCCACGCTCCACACGGTCGCGCGCTCGCCGGGGCCTGTGCCTGCGCCGGTGGCTATCAGCTCGCCGTCCGGCGACCACGCGAAGGTGTCGACGCGGAAGCCGGGCCGCTTCAGCGTGTCGAGCGGCGAGCCGGCGGCGACGTCGTAGAGCTTGATTAACATCTGCGGGCGGTTGCCGCCGTTGTTCGAGGTGGCGACGAGGATGCGCCGCCCGTCGGGCGAGAGCAGGAGGTGCGAGGCGTCCGCGTACGCCTCGTCGGTGTCGACCTTGAAAGAGCGCACGCGCGAGGGCTCGTCCGCGCGCCAGACGTTGACGCGCTGGACGGCGGGCCCGGCGTCGTCGGTCGACTCGACGGTCTCCCAAGCGGCGACGCGCGTGTCGGGCGTCATGACGAACTTGTGCTCGGTGTCGGCGAGCGGCAGCTCGACCGCGAGCTTCTGCTCCTTCCAGTCGCGCGTGCCGAGCGTGACGGTCTGCGGCTCGCCGTAGGCCGAGTCCCTGTGGAAGGTGACGGTGTCGAGCGGCGTGAAGCCGACGAACGTCCACTCGGCCTCGCGCTCGTTCTCGCCGGGGTCGAGCCGCCCCTCGACGCGCGCCAGACGCGCGCCGGTCTGCGCGTCCCAGACCTCGCCGACGAGGCGCGAGCCCGTGACGACGAACCGGCCGTCGGCCGAGACCGCCTCGCGCACGCCGTAGGTCGCGGCCGCCTGCCACGCGGCCTGCTTGCCGCTCAAAAGCTCGCGTGCGCGGTAAGCGCCGTCGCGCGACGAGACGCCGACGAGGCCGCCCGGCGCGGTGAAGCGGAAACGCGACTGGTCGCCCGACGTGCCGGTGAGCGTGCGGAGCGGAGCGCCGGTCTTCACGTCCCAGAGGCGTATGAGGTGGTCCGTGTTCTCGTCGTCGCCGTCGTCGGCGGTGGCGAGCGTCGAGCCGTCGGGCGAGACGGCGAGCGCGAACAGCTCGTCGTGCCAGACCTGTCCGGGGTAAGAGGACGTGCGCCCCGGCCGCAGCACGAGGAAGCGCGCACTTCCGACCTCCCTGCCCGAAGCCTTCTCCGTGACCGTGACTGCGCCGTCCTTCGCGCGCGCGACGAAGCGGCCGCCGGGCGAGGCGGCGGCGCGCGGCGGCCGCAGGTCGAAGGACTCAAGCTCGCTGCTCGGCTTCCCGAGCGAGACGCGCGAGAGCAGGCGGCCGGTGCGCGCGTCCCACGTCAGTCTGTACTGCGTCCCCGTGACGACGACTTGACGGCCCGCGGCGGCGAACGCGACGGGCGGTCGGCCGCCCTCGTCCGGCGTGAAGAAGGCGTTGTCCGCGTTCGCGCCGAGCCAGAGCCGCTTGCCCGTCCACAAGTCCCACAGCCGCAGGTTCGGCCCGACGCTCGTGGCGAGCAGACGCGAGTCGGGCGAGAAGGCCCCCCACAGCCAGCCGTCGACGTCCTGCGCGCCGGGGTCGCCCGTGTTCTCCGTCAGCCGCCTGACCTCGCGCCCCG
>DASVSK010001004.1:0-4586 GCA_036388135.1 Pyrinomonadaceae bacterium
ACCTTGCTCCGCCTCTCAGACTCCGAGCACCTGGCGCTGCTCACCCTCCACCACATCGTCACCGACGGCTGGTCCATGGCCGTGCTCGTCCGCGAGGTCGCCGCCCTCTACGAGGCGTTCTCCCGCGGCGAAGACTCCCCACTCCCCGAACTGCCAGTCCAGTACGCCGACTACGCCGCCTGGCAGCGCGAGTTCTTACGGGGCGAGGTCTTGGAGGAACAACTCTCCTACTGGAAGGGGGCGCTCGCGGGCGCGCCGCGGCTGGAACTGCCGGCCGACAGACCCCGGCCGGCGGCGCAGAGTTTCAGAGGGGCGTATGAGCCGGTATTCGTGCCCCTAAGTCTCGTGGAAAAATTGAGAGCGATGGGAGAGGCGGAAGGCGTCACGCCGTTCATGACGTTGCTGGCTGTCTTCAACCTCATGCTCTCCTATTACGCGAAGCAGGATGACATCGTTGTCGGCACCGACGTGGCTAACCGCAATCGAAGTGAAGTGGAAAACCTGCTCGGCTTCTTCATTAACCAGTTAGTCCTGCGCACGGACTTGTCCGGCGACCCGACCTTCCGCGAACTGCTCGGCCGCGTGAGGGCGGTCACGCTCGACGCCTACGCGCATCAGGAGACACCGTTCGACCTGCTGGTCGATGCCGTCAAGCCCGAGCGCACCCTGAGCCACGCCCCACTTTTTCAGTCCAAGTTCGTCTTACAGAGTACGCCGCAAGAGACGCTGGAACTTCCCGGCCTGACCCTGAAACTGCTCGGCGCCAACTACGTCTCGGCGAAGCTCGATCTGACTCTCCTGCTTGAAGAAACGCCCGAGGGCTTCCGCGGAAACATCGAGTACAGCACCGACCTCTTCGAGCGTGCGACGGCGGCCCGTTTGGCGAAGTGGTTTGTGACGCTCCTTGAGGAGGCGCTGGCGCAGCCGGATCGCAGGATAGGGGAGTTGAAGAGTCGCCTCCGCGCGGTCGACCGTAGGGGGCGCGACGCGGACGACGGGGCCATCGAGAATCTTCAGCTCAAGAAGCTCAGAAGTATCAGGCCGAAGAAGGTTGAGTTGGCGCGGGAAGAGTTGGTCGTCAAAGACTTGCTCCGGGGGGGCGAGGCCATGCCGCTCGTCGTGCGCCCGCTGAGCGAAGAGGTTGACGCGGTGAGCTGGGCGGCGGGCAACCGCCCGTCTATAGAGAAAGATTTGCGCGAACACGGGGCCATCCTCTTCAGAGACTTCAAGATTGACCTGTCGGCCCAACTCGAGTCGTTCGCCCGGAGCCTCTGCACCGAGCTGTTCAACGAGAACGGCGAGCACCCGCGGGAACTCGTCAGCGGCAACGTATACACGCCCGTCTTCTACCCCCCGGATCAGCACCTCCTTTGGCACAACGAGAACTCCTTCAACTACCGCTGGCCGACGAAAATCTGGTTCGCCTGCGTGCAGCCGGCCCGGGAGGGCGGCGAAACACCCGTCGTAGACAGCCGCAAGGTCTTTGCGCGCCTGAGCCCCGGGGTCAGAGATTCATTCATGAAGAAGGGCGTCATGTACACGCGTAACTACGACAAGGCACTAGGGCTCGAGTGGCAAACGGTCTTTCAAACGACGGACAGGGCGCAGGTGGAGAAATACTGCCGGCTCAATTCCATCGAGTTCGAGTGGAAGGCCAACGGCGAGCTGCGGACGCGCTGCGTTCGCCCGGCCGCCATACGGCACCCGCAGACGGGCGTGTGGAGTTGGTTCAACCAGGCGCAGCACTGGCACACCTCGTGTCTCGACCTGGTCACGCGCGAATCCATGTTGAGACTGTTCGCCGAAGAAGACCTCCCGCGCAACTGTTATTACGGCGACGGCTCGCCCATCGAAGATTCCGTGATGATGGAGATTCTTGAAGTCTACAGGGGGTTGGAGGTCAGCTTCCCGTGGCAGAAGGGCGACATCATGATGCTCGACAACGTGCTGACGGCCCACGCGCGTAATCGGTTCGCCGGCACGAGAAAGCTGCTGGTGGCGCTCGGCGATATGTTGAGCTACGGGGAGGTCGCCGACTCGCCGGGTACTCTTTGAACGCCCGCCGGGATCGCCGGCCTCTAAGAAGCGCCCCGTGACCGCGCGGCCCGCCTCACGCGGGTGCCGTTTACGACACGCCGCCTGATGGCCGCCGCGCCGCACCTGATTTAACTCGCATGACACACGGGTACGACTTCGGAGGAAATATGCAGGTTAGAGTAGAAGGCTTCCGCTCCTCACTACAGCAAAGACGCCTCTGGCAACTGCAACAGCAGGGCGGCCGGCCGCGTTTCGGCGCGAGGTGCGCGATGCTGCTCGAAGGGCCGCTCGCGGCCGGGGCGTTGCGCAGGGCGCTATCGCAAGTCATCGCCAGGCACGAGATATTGCGCACACGCTTGCAGTACGTCGCCGGGATGCGGTGGCCTATTCAGGTTGTCGCAGACGGCACCGGGGCCGCATGGTCAACCGTCGATTTGAGTGACCTCGATCCGCAGTCGCAACAAGTCCGCGTCGAAGAGTCATACCGCGAGGCCACGCGCTCTCCCACCGCCCTCGAACAAGACGCCGAAGTATTCGCGTCGCTCGTGAAGCTCGCCCCCGACAAGCACTGGCTGATTATGCGGCTGCCCGCGACGTGCGCCGATGCGTGGTCGCTGAAGAATCTGGCGCGGGAGCTTGTCGGGCAGTACGGGGCGGCCTTCGACGGCGGGAAGGCCGAAGACGAGCCCCTTCAGTATAGCCACTTCGCCGAGTGGCAGAAGGAGGTGCTGGAAGATGAGTCGGCGGCCAAGGGCTTCGCGTACTGGGAGCAGGTGAAAAGTGGCGGCCTGTCTCCGGTGACGTTGCCGTTCGAAAACAGGGACCCGGCCGGGGCCGCCTTTGAGCCGGACGTCTTATCCGTCGCCGTCGAGCCGGGGCTCGCCTCGAAAGTTGAGGAGCTCGCGCGACGCCACGACACGTCGAGCGCCGCGTGCCTGCTGGCAGTCTGGCAAGCCCTGCTTTGGAGGTTGAGTGGGCAGCCGAACGTCGTCGTCAATTACGCGTTCGACGGCAGGAAGTATGAAGAGCTGCGCGACGCGCTGGGACTGTTCGCGAGGCACTTGCCTGTGAGGACGAGGTGCGACAAGTCTTCCACGCTCGAGCACCTCTTGCGTCAGGTCGATGACACCCTGTTCGAGGCCGCGCGGTGGCAGGAGTATTTCAGCTGGGAGCAGGCCGGGGAGGACGGCGCGGGCAGGGATTCCGGTCAACGCTCCATCGCTTTCGAGTTCTCGGCCGCGCCCCCGCGTCTAAGCTCCGGAGACCTCATCGCCTCCCTAAAAATGTACGACGCGCACGCAGAGAGCTACGGGTTAAAGCTCACGTGCAGGCGCGAGCCAGACGCACTGGTCGCCGAATTCAGCTATCTTCCCGCCCTCTTCACCGCCGCCGGCATCAGTTGTTTAGCGAGGCAGTTCCGGCAGTTACTCGCGAGCGCGGTCAAAGACCCTTCCGCGCCCGTTACGGAATTAAACCTTCTTGACGAAGCAGAGCGCCACCAACTTCTATTCGAATTTAATGAGACGGGGGCCGAGTACCCACGCGAGTCCTGCGTGCACGAACTCTTCGAGGAGCAGGCCGCAAAGACGCCCGACGCCACGGCGCTCGTCTTCGAGGGCGGGAGCCTGAGCTACGGCGAACTCAACAGCAGGGCGAATCAGTTGGCGCGCCACCTCCGCGCTCTCGGCGCGGGGCCCGAACAACTCGTGGCTATTCTGATGGAGCGTTCGGCCGGGATGGTCGTCGCCCTCCTGGGGGTGCTCAAGTCCGGCGCTGCCTACCTGCCGCTAGACCCGGCGTACCCGGAGCGGCGACTGGAATTGATGCTGAGCGACAGCGGGGCGGGCGTCATCCTGACGCAGGAGGCGCTGGCCGGGCGGGTGCGCGGGCAGGGGTGTGAGGTGGTGATGGTTGATGCGCAGCGCGAGGAGATAGCCGCGCGGGGCGCGGATAACCTTCGACCCGCCGCGACTCCCGACGGCCTCGCCTACGTCATCTACACCTCGGGCTCGACCGGCACCCCCAAGGGCGTGATGATCCACCACCGCCCGCTCGTCAACTACCTCCACTGGGCCTCCTCGGCTTACGCCGCCGGCTCCGGCTCCGGCTCGCCGCTCCACTCACCCCTCGCCTTCGACCTCTGCGTCACGGCGCTCTTCACCCCGCTCTTGACCGGCTCGCGCCTCTCGCTTGTGCCCGAGGGGGGCGGCGTCGAGCCGCTCGCGGACGCACTCTCCGGCGGCCCCGACTTCTCCTTAGTCAAGCTGACGCCCGCGCACCTCGAAGCGCTGAGCCATTGTGTGGCCGAGGAGGCGGCGGCGCGCAGCGCGCGCCGCCTCGTCATCGGGGGCGAGGCGCTGCGGTGGGAGGCGCTGCGGTGGTGGCGCGAGCACGCCCCGTCGGCGAGGCTCGTCAACGAGTACGGCCCGACCGAGGCCGTCGTCGGCTGCTGCGTCTATGAGGCCGCCGCAGGTCCGGAGCAGGCGGGCGCGGTGCCGATCGGGCGCGGGATAGCCAACGCCCGCCTCTACGTGCTCGACGCCGCGGGT
>DASVSK010001005.1:0-5508 GCA_036388135.1 Pyrinomonadaceae bacterium
GATTCAGCCGCGCGGAGGCCGCTTTAGACCGGGCCGCCGGGGCCGGAGTCGTCATACACCTCGGCGGTCGGCCAGCCCTCGAAGGCGTAGAGCAGGCTCCGCTGCGCGTTGCGGAGCAGCAGCTCGTTCTTCGGCCGGGGCCGCGTCTGGGTCACGCGCCTGCGCCGCGGCATCTCGATGTCGCTCGGGATGAAGTACTTTTTCGCGAACTCCGGGTTCTCGTTGAAGGTGTAGTCGAACAACTCGTACTTGTCGCCGGGCGTGTTCTTGAAAAGTATCTTGCCCTTGTAGCTCTCCTTCCCGGGGTAGAGCTTGTGGACCTGCGCGTGCTGCGTCTTGCCGTCGAGCTCGTTGAGCACCTGCTTCCCGAACGGCGAGACGGTCATGCGGTGGTTGCGCGTGTCCGGCTGGCCGTCGAGCTTGACGCACCGCCAGGTCCCCGTGAAGAGGTTCGAGTCCTCGCGCACGAACGGGAAGGTGTACGTGCCCACCACGCCGAAGTGGTCGGAGAGGTCTCGCTCCCTCCCGTCCACCCTGGCCCGGTACTTGACGGTCTCCAGCGAGGAGCGCAGGGGCTGCGGGCGCAGGGGCGACGGCCTCGGGTTGGCCGGGTGTAGGACGTGGTCGAGCGCGTTGGAGTGTACGACGTAGTCGAGCGTCTCGTTCATCTTGAGGTCTTTATCGCCCTTCGGGTCGTGCAGGTCGTTCTTGCGGTCGCGCGTGTAGGTGTACTTCGACAGCTCGCGGGGCATGGCCGAGCCCAGGCGGCGGAGCATCTCGTCGCGCTCGTTCGGGTGGCAGCACCCTTCGGCGGGCGCGCCGGCCTGCCCGCCCGCGACGACGGCCCCCGCCAGGTCGCGCGCCGCCTTCTGCCCCACGCGGCCGGGCCTGTCGCCGCGCTCCGGCGGGTCGGGGTCTACTACGGGGGGCGGGACGGGCGCGCAGCGGTCGCGCTCGAAACAGAAATCGACGTTGAGGTCTCCGCCGACCAGGACGGGTTGCCAGTTGGGGGCCGCCGAGCCGTACATCATGCGAACCTGGTCGAACTGCAACTGCCGAATCCACGCGTGCTCCTTATCGGCCTGCGTGTGCGTGCCGAAGACGTTGAAGTGAAAGCCCTGTTTGTTGATGAGCGCCCACGAGACGCCCTTCCGGCCCATCCGGTCTTCGCTGGCGGAGTTCCTGTAGACGATCTGCCCCTGGAGCACGATGGGCCAGCGGCTCACGATGAAGACGCCGCCGTCCGATTTCGGCCGGCCGGTCGCCCAGCCCAGCAGCCCGCCTATCAGAACCCCGACGAGGCCGCCCAGCACGAAGCTCGCCACGAGGAGCTGGCTGGCGTTGATGTCGTCGTCGTTGCCGACGATGGCCGTCCGCTGCGGGAAAGTCTTCTGCAACCTCTTAATCAGCTCCTCGCGGGCCTTGTTGTCGAACGCCTCCGAGAAAATGATGACGTCGTAATCGCTGCGCGCCAGGATGTCGCCGATGAGGCCGGCGCGCTCCGTGTTGTGGTGGTGGAGCCAGAACGCCTGGTCGAGCATCTGCACGTTGTAGGCGAGCACCTTCAAAGTCACTTCCGAGGGCATGGTAAGTTTCCTTCCGTTAAGGCGTGGCAGGGGAAATCGGGGCGGGGTGCCGGGGAGAATGCGTGGCGGAACCCGTTGGTCTTTTAGTCGTGAGACCGGCGGGCGCGCCGGCCGACGGGGAAAGCACCTTTTGAGGCGGGGAAAGGTATACGCCCCCGGCCGGGAAGTCAACAACCGTCGCGGACGCGGCTCAGCGCGCGACCCCCGAGCGCCCTTCCTCGAACACCCTCACGACGCATCCCACTATCTCTTCGGCCGCGGCGTCGGGGCGCTTCCCCCGCGGGTGAATGCCGCAGACGGCCGTCGTGCAGGCGTGGTCGAGCCGCGGGCTCCAGCGCGTCCGCCCCGCCGCGTCGCGCCCGTAGGTGACGTAGGCCGAGAGCGTGTTGAGCCCCGTGCCGGGGCGCTCGCCGATGAGGTGGACGACCACGTCCACGCCGAGCAGTTCCCCGACGTGATAGCCAGCGCGCACTCGGCCGTTCGTGACGACGACGTCCGCGCCGCCGACGTGGAGGCCCGCCTCGGCGAGCCCGCGCCGCAGGCGCGGCAACACGGCGCGCAGGTTCTCGTTGAGCGCGTCGGCGTTGAGGCCGTCGGAGAGGACGAGCTGCACGCGCGGCCTTCGCGCGCCGTAGAGCGCGGCGAGGGCCGCGGCGTCCGCGGCGCGGACGCGCTCGCCCGAGGGCGGGTCCGAGAGGTACTGCTCGCGGTCGCAAGCATCCGTGCGGACGCGCAGGTGGCGCGGGCTGACCTCGCGGAGGACGCCTTCGTCGAGTGCGGCGTAGAGCGCGCGCCGCGCGTGGCCGTAGACGGCCTCAAGGCGCGCGTCGACCTCGGGCGGCGCTTCGTACTTTTCGCCGCGGCCGTGGCCGAGGTCGAAGCCGCGGCGGCCGAGCGCCCTGAGCTTTCTGGTCGCCTCCCTGCGCAGCGTCTCGGGCTGGCGCGTGTCGCCGCCGGCCTTCATGTAGGCGGCGTAGAGGGCGCTGGCGCTCTTCGTGTCGCCGCGCGGGCGGCCGCGCGCGTCCATCACGCCCAGCTCGGCCAGTCGATTCTGCATCGGCGTCGAGATGCGCCGGCCGGTCTGCCGCCGCAGGCGCGGGTGATCGCGGAAGGAGGTCGTCAGGTAGCCGAGCATCGGGTCGGCGTTGCCCGCGACGGCCATGAGGTAGGCGGGCGCGGCGCGCTCGACTATCAACTCCGTCAGCCGCCGCAGCTCCGCGGGCTCGATGCCCATGTGGAAGGTCGAGCAGACGTCGAGCCCCATCGTCAGGCCGTGCAGCTTCGCCATCACGGCGTCTTCGAGGCACGCGCGCAGGAGCTGCGCGCCCGTGCGGAAGACCTCGGGCCCGATGAAGCCCGCCACGTCGTTGACGATCATCCACGCGCCCGTCCGCCGCCCGACGTGCCGCGCCACGCCGTAGCTGCGCGCTTCGAGCGTCACCATGTCCGCGCCCTCGGCCGCGCCGTTGGTGACCTCGGAGCCCTGCCCCGTCTCGAAGTAGAGGCCGTCGAAGCCGCGCGCGAGGTCGAGCACGCCGTCGACGTCGAGGCCGACCATGCCGCCGAGCGCCTTCGACGTCCCGGCGAGACTCTGAAAGCCGACGTCCACGCGGGCGAGTGCGCGCGCGCTCGACTGCTTCACGATGTCGGAGAGGACGCAGTAGCGCGTCGGCAGTTGCAGGCGCTCGACCACCGAGCCGAGCAGCCCTTCGAGGCGGGCGATTGACTCCACGTCGTCGGCCGCGGGGTTGAGGCCGATGATGACGTCGCCGCAGCCGTAGGCGAGCCCTTCGAGGATGGAGAAGAGTATCTCCTCGTCGTCGTCGCCGGGGCTGTTCGGCTGGATGCGCGAGCCGAAGTGTCCGGGCGAGCCGACGCGGACGCCCTCGCCGGGGAGCGGGTTGAAGAGCTTGCGCGCGACGGCCGAAAGCTCCTCGTTCGTCATCAGCTTCACCACGCCCGCGACCGCCTCGCTCGAAAGCCCTTCGCCGTAGCGGCGAGCCCACTCCGCGCCGGAGTCGCCCAACAGGACCGACTTCAGCCCGCCGACCGTCAAGTGTGAGATTTCCGCCGCGAGCCGCGCGTCGAGCGAGCCGGCGAGCGCCTCGCTCACCCCGTCTTCTACGAGCGCCGTCCCGGCCAGCGTGCCGAGCCTGAGCGCGCCGAGCTGCCCGCGCGCCGCTGCGCGCGTCGACTCGTCCCGCGTCCCGCCGACGGGCAGGTCCCCTTCCTTAAACTCGTTGGCGAGGGCGAAGATTCGCAGCAGCTCGCGACGGTCGGTGGTCATGCTTTTAAGTCCCGCGCGCCTTTAAGTCTCGGCGGCGCGCCCGCGGAAGAAGTCGCGCGCCGCGGCCGTCATGCGCCGGATGCGCCGCAGCACCCTCGGCAGAATCCACGCCAGGACGAGCAGGAAGGCGGCGATGACGACGAGGATGACGACCGGGTGAAGAACCGCCAGCACGACCGCGCCCACCGCGATGACGTCTTCGACGAGGGAGAGCACCCAGTTCGACACGGGCTCCGGGCTTACGTTGGCCGCGGCGCGCGCCGTCGCCTTCGTCCCGTGGGTCGAGAGCGCCAGGCCGCCGCCCAGCAGCAGCGCGACGACCTGCACGGCGGGGCTCACGTCGGAGGTCGCGGCGGCGGCGAGCGCCGCGCCGGCCGGGACGCGTATGAAGGTGTGGACGGCGTCCCAGACCGTGTCGACGTAAGGCACCTTGTCGGCGAAGAACTCGACCGCGTAGAGCGCCAGCGCGACGCCGATGATGAACCAGTTGTCGAGCACCTGAAGGCTGCCGGGCAGGCGCGCGAGCCCGTAGTGCTGGAGGAGCCCGAGCACCGCCACCGTGGCGTACAGGTTGATGCCCGAAGTCCAGGCCGACCCGAGCGCGAGGCCCAGAATCTGTATCAGGTTCATCTACGCTCCGCCTCCCCGAAAGGACGTTCCTACAAAGGCACGACGCCGGATGGCGGGGCCGCGGCTATCGCCGCGCCCGCCGCCAGGGTCACTACATACCCGCTCGGCCCCGGTTTGACAAGCCGCCCGCGTGCTTCGATAAAGTTTTCGTCCGGGGTCACCCCCGCGGCGGGCTCGAACCACCCGAGCCTGACGGCCGGCGTTTCGAGGACGTGGAGGTCGATTTCACAGGCGCGCGGGAGGGCGCGTTCTCCGGCGTCTACACGGCGGGCAGCGTCGGCGCGGGCTTAACTGCGCGAGTTCCGCGTCGTCTCCGGCTACGGGAAACGGCGGAGCCTTCTTTAACAGCGGCGCGAACCTTCTTTGGCGACGCCGACTCGTCCGGTATAATCCCGGCGCTTGGACACCTTCAACTTTAAAGTCGGGCGCAGTCGCATCCAGGGGCGCGGGCTCTTCGCGCTCTCCGCCCTCCCCGCGCGGAGGAAGCTGGGCGAGCTGGGCGGCGAGGTCATCTCCGTGCGCGAGGCCAGGAAGCGGGCGCGCGCCACCGACTGCATCATGATCGTCGAGTTCGGCGACGGCCGCGCCCTCGACGCCACGCGCTCCGAGAGCCCCTTTAAGCACCTCAACCACTCGTGCGAGCCGAACGCCTTCATGCGGGTCTACCGCGGGCGCGTGGAGTTCTACTCGCTGCGCCGGGTCGAGCCCGGCGAGGAGCTGACCTGCGACTACGGCCAGACGCACCACGACGGCGGCCTCTCCTGCCGCTGCGGGAGCGCGCGATGCAGGGGGCGCGTTTAGCCCCGCCGCCGCGCCCTTAAACCCCGACGCGTCCGCCGGGTCAATCCCGTGACGCGCGCCGGGCGGCCGCCGGGGCGGGCGCTACCTCACACGGCCTGCGCGACGACCTCGACTGGCCCATCGCCGAGACCGGGCGCGCGCCGGCCTCCTCCAAGAGACTCAACACGGGTTCGAGCTGGTCGTAGAAGATGACGACGACCTGCC
>DASVSK010001006.1:0-15195 GCA_036388135.1 Pyrinomonadaceae bacterium
CGCGCGCCCCTCTCCTTCAGCGCGGCGGGCGCGGGCGACGCGACCTCTCCGACGTCCGGCCGATTAACCCCCGCGACCTTCGGAGTCGGCTCCGGGTGAATCGCGCCCGGCGGCGGCTCGATCATCGCCGACTGATTGACGTCAACACCCGACCCGGCGCGCGGAGCGTCAACCCCCGCCCCCGGCCGAACCAGCACGAAGAGCGCGAGCGAGGCGGCCGCCGCCAGCGACGCGGCGGCCGCCGTCTTCACCCACGACCACCGGCGCGCCGGGGCGTGCGCCGTCATCGGAACGACGTTGGCGGCAGCGCCCGCGCGGCTCAGGTCTTCCTCACCTTCGGAGGCGGCGCGGGCGCGGAAGGCCGCGAGCAGCGACGCCTCGGCGCGCGCCGGGGCCTCTGCGCCCCGCATGCCCGAGGCGAGCGCGCGCAGGCCGGTGGAGAGTGCGCGCTCGTCTTCGAGCCTCGCGGCGCAAGTTTCGCACGACTCTTCGTGCGCCGCCGCCTCCGTAAGCTGACGCGCGTCGGCCAGCGCGCCGCGCGCGATGCCGTCAACCCGGCTCTCGAATTCCTGACAGTTCATGCGTAACACCTCGCCGTCCGAAAAGCCTGTCCCGTCGCGGCCGCGCCGCCGCCCGCGCCCGCCTCCGCCTCGCCGTCGACCGCCGCCGCGTGCGCCTCGCGCCGCCCGCGCATCTTCTCGGCGAGCATCGCACGCGCGCGGTGCAGCCGCGAGCGCACGGTGCCGACGGCGCACCCGAGCGATTCGGCCGCCTCGGCGTAGCTCATCTCGTGCAGCTCGCAGAGCACGACGACCTCGCGGTAGTGCGGCGGGAGCGCCAGCACCGCCTGCCTCAATTTTTCAACCGACTCGGCGCGCGTCAAATCCCCGAGCGGGTCGGGGCGCGCGACGAGGTTTTCGTGCGGGGAGTCGAAGCCATCCTCCGCCTCGTCGTCGAAGCGGACGAGCGCGCGCTCGCGGTCGAAGGCGCGCAGCACGTGGTTGCGCGCGATGCCGTAGAGGTAGGCCGCAAGGCTCCCGCGCGCCGAGTCGAAGTTGCCGCCGTCGCGCATCAGCACCATGAAGGTCTCCTGCACGACGTCCTCGGCAAGCGCCTCCGACCCGCTCATCTGTAGGGCGAAGCGGTAGACCCCGCCCTGCCTGCGCCGGTAGAGCGCCGTGAACGCGTCCTCGTCCCCGGCCAGCATCAGCCGTAGCAAATCCGCGTCCGTTTGTTGTTGGGAAACCGCCATCGAGAAACTCCGGAACCAGTCCTCATCTCCGCCGGACACTTCCATTTCGCCCGGGCGCGGGGAAAAGTTCCAGGAAAGTAGGTGGTGAATGGTAGATGGTGAATGGTGAATGGTAAATGGTGAATGGTGCTTGAGCCGCCGTCGGGACTGGTCGGAACTGTCCGAGCCCGTCAAATCTCAACCACCATTCACCATTTACCATTCACCATTCACGGCCTTCAAGGCATGTAAGTGCGGTGATATTCGACGGTGGAGAGGTTCATGCGCATGGCGCGGCCGCCCATGACGTGTGTGAAGCGGACGCGCTCGGGCGAGTCGTCGGGCGGGCCTAAGGAGAAGGAGCCGTCGGGGAGCGGCAGGAGCCGCTGCTCGCCGTCGAGCCAGAGCGCGCCGCGGCGCAGCACGACGCGCGAGGAGCCGTACCACGGGCTTTCGTGCCGGTAGCGGCCGACGTATGCGTCCCACTCCTTCGGGTGCCCGAACGTGCGCGGCCCCTTGTGGCGCGCGCCCGCGTACCAGTCCGCGCCGTGGCCCGCCTCGACCACCGCGCCGCCCTCGCGCCCGAAGACGAGGCGGAACAGCTCGAACTCGGGGTGCCTGACGATGAAGGAGTCGGGCCCGCCCGAGCGTTCGAGCGCGACCGCGCGCCCCCTGTTCGTCAGCAAGAGCCTGTCGCCTTCGGCGGCGAGGACGAGCGCGCGGCCGTCGCCCGTCTCGTAGCGCCCCGCGTAGTCGGCCGCGTTCTTCACCTGCACGGGCGGGGGCGGCGCGGCGGGCGGCGGCGGCAACTCTCGCCCGGCGCGCTCCGCGCTCAAAAGCTCTATCGCGTAATTCGTCACGTCCACCGGGCGGTAGCCGCCGAGCCGCGCGTTGACCGAGGCGAAGGCCGCCAGCCCGTTCGTCAGGTCGGCGTCGAACGAGGAGCTGAAGGCGACCATCCCGCCCGTGTGGCGCAGGTGCGTCGCGCCCGCCTCGTCCCGGCTGACCCAGAACCCGTAGGTGTAGTCGGCGTCCTCGCCGCGGAAGGGCGCTTCGACCACCGGCCTCGTCAGCAGCTCGAAGCTCGCTTCGGAGATGACGCGGCGCGCGCCCGAAGGCAGAGCGCCGCGGTTCAATATCATGCGCATGTAGGCGACCATGTCCGAAGGGGTGGAGGCGACGCCGCCCGCCGCCGTGTCGACCTCGACCCAGGAAGCCTCCGCGAGCGTCCCGCGCGCGGGGAACGGCCTGTCTTCAAACTCGGGCGCGTAGCCGACGGCCATCCGCGGCCGCAGGGAGTTGTCGATGAGGGGCGCGCTCGCCGTCATCCCCAGCGGCTTGAGGACGCGCGCCGCGAGCGCGTCGGCGAAGGGGCGGCGGTCGAGCGTTTCGACGATGAGCCCGAGGACGAGGTAGCCGATGTTCGAGTAGACGAACTTCTCGCCCGGCTTGTAGAAGGTTTCGAGCCCGGCGGCGACGCTCTCGGGCAGCAGCGGCGCGCCCTGCAACCCGGAGGTGTGGCTCAGGAGGTGGTGCGCCGTCAGCGCGCCGTGTCGCTGTTCGAGCTTGAGCCACGGCAGGTACTCGACGACGGGGCGGTGGAGGTCGACGCGCCCCTCGTCGTGCATCTGCAAGAGCGCGACGGCCGCGAAGGACTTCGAGACGGAGCCGATCTCGAACAGCGTCTCGGGGCGCACGCGCGCGCCCGACTTGGCGTCGGCGAAGCCGTAGGTCGAGACGCGAACCGCGCCCGCGCGGTCGGCGAGCGCCAGCGTCATCCCCGGCGCGCCGGTCTCGCCCATGTGCCGCCCGACGAACTCGTCCAGCCGCGCGAGCGCCCCGCCAACGCGCGCCCCGGCCGCGCCGCGCCGGCGAGCGCCGCCCGCGCGCTGCGCCTCCGCCTCGCCGGCCAAAGCGGGGTAGACCGACAGCGCCGCGGCGGCCTTCGCCCCGCCCTTCAAAAGCTCTCTGCGGGAGATTTTCGGCGGCATGATTCACTCCTCGGGAGTGAAGTAGACAGTAGTCAGTAGTCAGTAGTCAGTAGAAAATCCTCCGCCAGTCGAATCGTCCGGGCGTCACCCGCGACGACGGCGACGCGGAGCGCTACTGACTACTGTCTACTGTCTACTGTCTACTTCCGTCTACTTCCGTCCGCCTCACAAGCGGTCGGGCATGTCGGCGACGACGTAGGCCATGACGGCGAGGGCGGCGACGCAGGCGGCCAGCTCCTGCGGGTCGACCTTGTCGAAGGTGTCGGCGTGCGTGTGGTGTATGTCGAAGTAGCGCGAGCCGTCGACGTTGAGCGACGCGCCGGTCACGCCGAGCGCCATGAGGGGGCCGATGTCCGCGCCGCCGCCGTCGGCGTCGATGCGGTCGGCGCGGATGCCGGAGAGCAGTTTGGCTATCTCCTGAAAGTCGGCGCGCGCCTGCGGGGTCGCCCTCGCGGAGAGGCCGAAGCCGGTCGGGCGGTAGACGCCGCCGTCGGACTCCACGGCGAGGACGTGTCTGGCAATCTCGGCCTTGTGCGCGTCGCGGTAGCCGTTGCCGCCGCGCAGGCCGTTCTCCTCGTTCGTGTAGAGCACGACGCGGATGGTGCGGCGCGGGCGCAGGTTCAGCTCCTTGAGCAGACGCGCCACCTCCCAGGAGACGATGCAGCCGCCGCCGTCGTCGTGCGCGCCCTGCCCGACGTCCCACGAGTCGAGGTGCCCGCTGACGAGGACTATCTCCTCCGGCTTCTCGCGCCCCTTCAGCTCGGCGACGACGTTGGCCGACTCGGCGTCGGGCAGGAAACGCGCCTCCATCTTCAGGCGAACCTGAGGGCGCTCGCCGCGGTCGTGCATGCGCTGCAAAAGCTCCGCGCCCTCGATGGTGACGGCCGCCGCCGGGATGCGCGGGCTGTCTTCGAGGTAGCGGAGCGAGCCCGTGTGCGGCGTCTGGAGGCTGACGGGCGTGACCGAGCGGACGAGGGCGGCGACCGCGCCGTACTTGGCCGCGCGCGAGGCCCCGACGCCGCGGTACACGACCGTCTGGCCGTAGCCGGTGTAGGGCACGTTGTAGACGACGACCTTGCCGCGCACGCGCTCGCCGAGGACCTCAAGCTCCTCGAAGTTGCGGACGACGACGGCCTCGGCCGTCACGCCTTCGGGCGGCGTGCCCACGCTGTTGCCGAGCCCCAGCATGGAGAGCTTCACGCCCGCGGGCTCGACCAGCTCCAGACTCTCCTCGCCGCGCACCCAGTGCGGCACCATGACCTTCTCGGCGCGCACGTCGTCCAGCCGGTCGCGCCTCATCTCGGCGACCGCCCAATCGACGGCGCGCCTCAGACCCTCCGACCCGCTCAGGCGGTGGCCGATGCGGTCCGTGAGCCACGCGAGGCGGCGGTAGGCCGTGTCGTCCGTGAGCGCCGCGCCGATGATGCGCGAGGCGCGCTCGCGGTACTGCTCTATCTTCACGCGCGGCGGCGGCAGCGGCCTGGGCGTCGTCGTCGCGGCGGCGGGCTCGCCCTGCCGCGCGGGCGGCTGCTGCTGCGCGGGCGCTTGGGCCGGCGTCGTCGTCGACGTGCGCGCGGGCGGCTGCGGCTGCTGGCCGAGCGTGGGAATGATGACGAGCGCGATGACGAGAATCAGCGGGAAGGTGCGTGGCAAGGCTGTTCGGTTGCCTCCTGTGTCATCCGAATGGTTTGACGCCGCGGGCGCGCCGTCCGTCGCGGCGTGCGGCAAAGATAACCCGCGGGCGGGAAGTTTAGCGAGGGTGAGTTTCAGAAGTTCGAGGAGCGGCGCGTGCCGCCCTCTTCGGTGCCGAAAAGCGGCGCGTACTCGCCGGTGTCCTCGGCCGACTTCAGGTCCTGCTTGAGCACTTTTATCTGGCGCGAGACGGCGTCGAACTCCTCGGCGTCGAAAGACTCCGGCTCGCCCGTCAGCTTGAGCGCCCACTCCAGTCGTCGCTCGACGGCGGCGAGCGCGCGCACGCTCAGACGCTGCTCGCGCACGGCGCGCACCAGCTCGTCGCGCGCGGCGACGACGTTCTCCTCGCGCTCGCAGATGAGCACCATGTCGGAGCCGGCCTCGACGGCGCGCAGGCACGCCTCGGGCACGGTCAGCGTCTGCACGACCGCGCCCATCTCCATGTCGTCGGTGATGACGAGGCCGTCGAACTTGAGTATCCGGCGCAGGAGCCGCGTGGTGACGTTGCCGCTGATGGTCGCGGGGAACTGGTGGAGCCCCTGGATGGTCGGCGGGTCGCCCTCCTGCCGGAAGAGGTCTTGCAGGAACTCCGAGATGTCGGGGAAGGCCGCGTGGCTGACCATCACCGAGCGCAGGCGCTCGCCCGGCCGGTGGAACATCAAGTCCATGAAGGGGACGAGGTCGCGCTGGAAAATCTCCTGCCACGTGTGCGTGACGACGGGGAGCCGGCGGTGCGAGTCGACCTTCGAGCCGCCGAGGCCTGGGAAGTGTTTGCCGCACCCGATGATCTGGCCGCGCTGCAAGCCTTCGAGGTACGCGCCCGCGAGCATCGAGACCGTCTCGGAGTTGACGCCGAAGGTGCGCGCGCGCAGCCCGTTCTCCTCGTTGTCGCCAGAGAGGTCGAGCACGGGCGCGAAGTTGATGTTGAAGCCCATCAGGCGGAGCGCGCGCGCCGTCAGTTGCCCGTACTTCTCGGCGAGGTCGGCCCGCCCCGCGAGGCGCACGGCCTTGGCCGAGGGCATCGGCTCGCAGACGTCGCGGAAGCGGTCGACGAGCCCGCCCTCCTGGTCGACGCCGATGAGGACTTCGCGCCCGGCGGCGTCGCGTATCTGCGCCGAGAGCATCGAGACCTGCTCGGCCGACTCGACGTTGCGCCCGAAGAGGATGACGCCGCCGGGCCGCACCTCGCGCAGCAGCTCGCGCCAGTGCCGGTCGAGCTTGGTGCCGGGCAGGCCGACGAAAAGGAGCCGCCCGGCCTTCCTTTCGAGCGACTCCTCGCTGCCCCCCGTCGAATCTTTCGGCGGCATAGAACTCAAAACTCCCTCCCTGAACCCGCGACGACGACGCCGCGCCCGCGGCCCCCACCCGGCCGACATTCTGGGCCAACGGGTTGTCGTACTTTTGTCGATTGTAACACGCCGGGGCCGCGCCGCCGGAAGGACGCCGAAAGCAGGCGGCGGGCGGCGGGCAGTAGAAGCAACGGACTATCGGACATTCATGTTTTGACCGCGGCGGCCGGCCTCCCACACGTTTTGACCGCGGCGGCCGGCCTCCGAACAACCGCGCCCTCCCGCTTACGGCTGACCGCCTGCTGCCGCCGTCTGCCTGCCGCCTACTTTCTCACCCGCCCTTCCCTTCGCGGCGTTCTGTTATAATTTTCTCCGCGAAAATCAACCGTTACGGCATCGGATTTCAGGATGAGCACGACGTTAGAGAACCCGCCCGCCCCGCCCCGCCTCTCGCCCTCGGAGCTGACGGCGGAGGTGAAGCGGAGGGCGCGCGAGCTGGGCTTTCAGAAGGTCGGCGTCGTGCGCGCCGAGCCGCTGGCGGGCGAGCGCGCGCGGCTCGAAGAGTGGCTGGCGCGCGGGCTCCACGCCTCGATGGGCTGGATGGAGCGCGACGTCGAGCGTCGCACAGACCCGCGCGAGCTGCTGCCCGGCGCGCTCACGGTCGT
Source organism: Pyrinomonadaceae bacterium (assembly GCA_036388135.1). Classification (GTDB taxonomy): domain Bacteria; phylum Acidobacteriota; class Blastocatellia; order Pyrinomonadales; family Pyrinomonadaceae; genus QHXN01. The sequence goes on from DASVSK010001006.1 coordinate 6,869, forward strand.
CGCCGTCGCGCTCAACTACTACACGCCGCACGAGCACTCGGACGACGCGGGCGCGGGCAAAATCTCGCGCTACGCCTGGGGCGACGACTACCACGACGTCCTCGGCGAGAAGTTGAAGGCGCTGCTCGCCCACGTCGGCGAGGTAGCGCCCGGGGTTCGGGGGAAGGTCTGCGTCGACGCGCAGCCCGCGATGGACAAGGCTTGGGCCGTGCGCGCCGGGCTGGGGTGGATAGGCAAGCACACGAACCTCATCACGCGCGACCACGGCTCGTGGGTCTTCCTCGGCGAGCTGCTCTTAGACGCCGAGCTGGAGTACGACGAGGCGCGCGAGGACGACCACTGCGGCACCTGCACGCTCTGCATCGACTCGTGCCCGACGCGCGCCATCTCGGAGCCCTACGTCGTCGACTCGAACCTCTGTATCTCGCACGCGACCATCGAGCTGCGCGACCCGGAGCTTCCCGCGGCGGTCGCCGAGAACCTCGACGGCTGGCTCTACGGCTGCGACGTCTGCCAGGACGTCTGCCCCTGGAATCGCTTCGAGCGCCCGTCGGACGAGCCGCGCTTCGAGCCGCGCCCCGGCTCCGTCTCGCCCGCGCTCGAAGAGGTGGCGAACCTCTCGCACGACGATTACGTCGAGCGATTCCGGCGCAGCCCCGTCAAGCGCGCCAAGCTCGCCGGCCTCCAGCGCAACGCGCGCGCGCTGCTCGGCCGCGCGCGCGAAGACTGAGCCGGCCTGTCGTCGGTCCCGTTCTGAGTTCGGTTCTTGATTCCGCCGCGTTTGATTCCGCCGCGTTTGATTCCGCCCCGAGTTTCGTCCTGAGTCATGACACGATTCGGCCGCCTGCAAATCGTCTTCGCCGCCCTCGCCTGCCTGACGCTGTCGGCGGGGGCCTACGCGGTCTGGACGGAGTACGCGGCCTTCCCGCCGCACTTCCGCGGCTTCGGCGAGGTGACGCAGCAGGGCGAGGTCGCCGGGTGGGCCGTGGACTCTTCCGACCCGGCGGCGCGCGTCGAGGTGCAGCTCTACGTCGACGGCCGCTTCGTCGCGCACGGCGTGGCCTCGCTCCCGCGCCCCGACGTCGTGACCGCCGGCCGCTCACGGGACGAGAACTGCGGCTACAGCTTCGCGCTCCCCGCGCTCCCCGCGGGCGTACACGAGGCGCGCGTCTACGCGCTCCACGCGCCCGGCTCCCGCGGGCTGCGCACGCTCACACAGCTCGGCCACGCCCTGCGCTTCGCGACCGACGCCGAGGGGCGCGTCACGAATCCCCCGCCCGGCTGAGCGCCGCGGCCGCCGCCCCGACCGACGCGGACTCTCTCGCGCGGGGTGCGCCGAACTGGTAAAATTATTCCCTCATCGTCGCGGGCGACGTCGGCATCTAAGGTTTAATGTCAGAAGCAGTCCTCAAAGATTCTTACGGCCGGGCCATACGCGACCTCCGCGTGTCGGTGACGGACAAGTGTAACTTCCGCTGCTTCTACTGCCTGCCGCACGGGTCGCCGGAAGAGACCGCGCCGAAGTCCTCCGTGCTCACCTACGAGGAGATCGAGCTGGCGGTCGAGGTCTTCGCCTCGCTCGGCGTCGAGAAGGTGCGCCTGACGGGCGGCGAGCCGATGCTCCGCCGCGACATCGAGACGCTGGTGGCGAAGCTCGCGCGCGTCCCCGGCGTCACAGACCTCGCGCTGACGACCAACGCCTTCAACCTGGCCGAGCGCGCCGCGGGGCTCAGGGCGGCCGGCCTCGACCGCGTCACCATCAGCCTCGACAGCCTCAGGCGCGCGGCCTTCACCGAGATCACGGGCGTCGACATGCTCGGCCGCGTGCTCGAAGGCGTCCGCGCGGCCGGGCGCGTCGGGCTCACGCCCGTCAAGATCAACGCCGTCATCGTCCGCGGCCACAACGACACGGAGGTCGCCGACATGGCCGCCTTCGCGCGCGAGCACGGCGTCCACGTCCGCTTCATCGAGTACATGCCGCTCGACTCGGGGCACGGCTGGTCGCGCGACGACGTCGTCTCGGGCGCGGAGATTCGCCAGGCCATCAACGAGCGCTTCCCGCTCGTCGCCAGGAGGGTCGAGCGCGGGTCGGGGACGTCCGCGCGCTACCGCTTCGCCGACGGCGCGCCCGGCGAGGTCGGCATCATCGCGCCCGTCACGGAGCCCTTCTGCGGCGCGTGCTCGCGCGTGCGCCTCACCGCCGACGGCCAGATCAGGACGTGCCTCTTCTCGAAGGTCGAGCACTCCCTGCGCGACGTGATGCGCTCCGGCGCGACGCGCGCCGAGCTCGCCGACTACGTCCGCTCCGTCGTCCTCAAGAAAGAGCCCCGCCACTACATTAACGAGAACTTCTTCGAGCAGCCCGCCCGCACGATGAGCCTCATCGGCGGTTAAAGCTCCCGCGTTTGAACCGAGGTGCCTGCCATGAGCACGAAGACCGAAGCGACCATCGAAGACCTCTACAAAGTCGACGGCAAGGCGGAACTCGTCGACGGGGAGATAGTCCACATGTCACCCACCGGCGGGAGGCCGAGTTTCGCGGCCAGGGCGATTGTGTTATCGCTCTACGAATACGAGAAGCGCACGCGGAGCGGGCACGCGGTCACCGACAACGCGGCCTTCACGGTGAACCTGCCTCATCGGAAGTCACTCAGCCCTGACGCAGCGTTCTATGTGGGCGGCGAAATCACAATGAAATTTTTTGAGGGCGCGCCCGTCTTCGCCGCCGAGGTGCGGAGCGAGGGCGACTACGGCCCGAAGGCGGAGGAGGCGATGGCGAGAAAGCGCGCGGACTATTTCGCGGCGGGCACGCAGGTCGTCTGGGACGTCGACCTCCTGAGCGAGACGCCCGTGCGCGTCTTCCGCGCCGGCGAGCCGGAGAGCCCGGCGCTCTACAGGCGCGGCGAGACGGCCGAGGCCGAGCCGGCGCTGCCCGGCTGGACGATGCCCGTGGACGGGCTGTTCGTCTGAGCGCGCGCCGCCGCTGATTTAACTTTAAACCTCTCAACGAAGTCGAAAGGAACCACCTCGCAATGGACAGGGACGAAATCATCAACGCGTTGGGGCGCGCGCTCGCGTGCGCGGCGCTCGCGGCCTCGGGCGGGCTCGCGTCGGCGGGCGCGCAGGTCGGGAGGGCGCAGACGAACCCGCCGCGGCCGCAGGGCCCGCCGGGTCGCGTGCGCACGAGCACGATGAGCGTAGAGCTGCCCGCGCCGGTCGCGCAGACGCCCGTGCCCTTCGAGGACGGCCGGACGCCGGGCGGCCTCCAGACGCTCAGCTTCGTCACGCCGGACACGAACTTCGGGCGCGAGGTCGTCAGGGGTCTGCCCTTCTCGGCCGACTCTGTCACCGAGCACGTGCAGCGGCTCGGCGACGGCAACCGCATGGTGCGCAAGTCTTCGGCGCGGCTCTTCCGCGACTCGGCGGGGCGCACGCGGCGCGAGCACACGCTGACGCGCGGCGGCGTGACCGCCCCCGACGGGCAGGAGCCGCGCCTCGTCGTCATCAACGACCCCGTCGCGCAGGTCAACTACCTCGTCGACACCGTGCAGGGCACCGTGCGCAAGACGCACGTCCCCCCGGGTCTCGCCGAGGCTCGGCGGCGCGCGGCGGGCACCGAGCCGTCCTTCGGCGTGCTGATGCCGACGAGCGCCGCGCACAGGCGCATGGCGGAGGGCGAGCAGGCCGCGCCGCCCTCCGCGCCGAAGAGGGAGAAGTTGGAGGCGCAGACCATCGAGGGCGTGTTGGCCGAGGGGACGCGCACGACGGTGACCATCCCGGCGGGCGAGTTCGACAACGAGCAGCCGCTGGAGATCACGCACGAGCAGTGGTACTCGCCCGAGTTGCAGATGGTCGTCCTGCTCAAGCACAACGACCCGCGCTTCGGCGAGACGGTCTTCCGGCTGACCAACGTCACGCGCGCCGAGCCCTCGCCCGAGCTGTTCGCCGAGCCGCAAGGCTACCGCGCCGTCGACGGGCGCGAGCCCATGAGGGGGCGGCCGATGATGCGCCGTCCGTAGAGTATAAGGGTCGGGGGTAAAGGTTAAGGGGTAAGGGATAAGAGGCGCGGCGGCCTCCGTCCCTTACCCCTTAACTTTTGCCCCGACCCTTCCGCCTACTTCCGCGGGATGCGCAGGGTTTGGCCCGGGAAAATCTTGTCCGGGTCATCGAGCTGGTCTTTGTTGGCCTCGAAGATTTCGCGCCAGGCCACGCCGTGGCGTTGGCCGATTTTGCTGAGCGTGTCGCCCGACTTGACGGTGTAGCTCTCCGCCTCGCCGCCGCCGCCAGCGCCGCCGCCGACTTCGATGTTCATGACGAGGTCGCCCGAGCGCATCTCCGGGTCGATGCGGCCGTACTCGTCCCAGAGCCTCTGCTTGGCCTCTTCGCTGGGCGCGGTGCCCGAGACGTGCAGCACGTCGCCCTCCTCCGACACTCGCAGGTCGGAGACGCCGCCCTGGTCGGCGAGGTCTATGAGCGATTGATATTTCTCCCTGACAGCAATAGTCCCTCCCCTTCTACTTCTTATCGTTGAGCTGGTTGTTGACCTTCTTCGCGCCGGATTCGTTGGCAGCCTTCATCGCGTCCTGCCACTTCGCCTTCGCCACGTCGCCCTTGAGCGTCACTTCGCCGCCCTTGACCTCGACGGTCACGCCGGCCACACCGGCCTTGGCGAGCGCGGCCTCCGTCTTGTTCTTGACGGCGGTGTCCTCGGACGTCGACACGGGCGTCGGCGTCGGCGTGGCCGCCGTGGCGGTGTTGGCGTTCGCGTTGGCGTTGCGCGCCCCGTTCGTGTTGTTGGCGTTATCGTCCTTGCCGCCGCACGCCGCCGCGCCCAGCGCGAGAGCCAGCGTGAGCGCCGCGGCGGACGCGCGCCCGGCCACAGACTTGTTCTTCATAGAGTCGCCCCTTTCATCTTCTAAAGCTCTGCATTGCCCCTAATGTTCCGCCCTTTATAGACCCGGAAAGTGGCGATAATGTCCGCTGGCGCTCGTTTATTTGTTAAACCCCCGCCGACGGTAGAATTCGCGCCGGATTAAGCGGTCGGGCCGCGGGCGCTGACGCCGGCCGCCCAAATGTTCTATAGTTCGTCGGGCGACGGCCGAGGCCAAAACTTCCGCCGCCGCCGTCTGAAAAGTTAAAAGCAAAACGGGGGAGCCGCCGCACTCACTGGAGGGCGCGGCTGAGAGTCACCTTCAGGTGAGACCCTTTGAACCTGATGCGGTTAGTACCGCCGAAGGGAGGCTTAGTGGGGGGCCGTCCCTTCTCTTCTACGGAAGAGGGACGGCCCCTTACGTTTGCGCGGCGGCGGCGGGACGCGTCGCGCGCGGAAAGCGAAAAGGATTCCATGAGCAACAGTAACGGCAACGGCAACGCCGCGGGGCACGACGGCGGCGGTCATAACGGCGGCGGCGAGCAGCGCAAGCCCCTGAGCGCGGAGCCGCAGAGCGCGGACGTGCGCCTGCCGAACTCGCGCAGGGTCTACGTCCAGGGCGGGGGCGCTGCGGGCGTGCGCGTCCCCTTCCGCGAGGTCAGCCTCCAGCCGACGCGCCTGCCCGACGGGCGCGTCGAGGAGAACGAGCCCGTGCGCGTCTACGACACGTCCGGCCCCTGGGGCGACCCGGAAGTGCGCTGCGAGGTGCGCGACGGCCTGCCGGCGCTCAGGCGCGGGTGGATACACGCGCGCGGCGACGTCGAGGAGTACGAGGGGCGCGAGGTTCTGCCGCAGGACGACGGCTACCTGACCGAGGGCGCGGCCGAGTTCGCGAAGGTCAAAGACCGCGGCCGCCTCGAACCCTTCCCGGGACTGCGGCGCGCGCCGCTGCGCGCGAAGGCGGGGGCGTGCGTGACGCAGATGCACTACGCGCGGCGCGGCGTCGTCACGCCCGAGATGGAGTTCGTCGCGCTGCGCGAGAACATGGGGCGCGGCGCGGCGCTCCACGCCATGCGCGAGCACACGCGCGACGACCGCAGCTCGCTCTTCCACCAGCACCGCGGCGAGAGCTTCGGCGCGTCCGTCCCCGAGTTCGTCACGCCCGAGTTCGTCCGCGACGAGGTCGCGCGCGGCCGCGCCATCATCCCCGCGAACGTCAACCACCCCGAGTCCGAGCCGATGGTCATCGGCCGCAACTTCCTCGTCAAAGTCAACGCCAACATCGGCAACTCGGCCGTCGCCTCCTCGATTGAGGAGGAGGTCGAGAAGATGCGCTGGTCGGTCAAGTGGGGCGCGGACACGGTGATGGATTTGTCCACGGGCAAAAACATCCACGCCACGCGCGAGTGGATTCTGCGCAACTCGCCCGTGCCCATCGGGACGGTACCCATCTACCAGGCGCTTGAGAAGGTCGGAGGCAAGGCCGAGGAGCTGACGTGGGAGGTCTTCCGCGACACGCTCGTCGAGCAGGCCGAGCAGGGCGTCGACTACTTCACCATCCACGCCGGGCTCCGCCTGCCCTACATCCCCCTGACAGCGCGGCGCACCACCGGCATCGTCTCGCGCGGCGGCTCCATCATGGCGAAGTGGTGCCTCGCGCACCACGAAGAGAGCTTCCTCTACACGCGCTTCCGCGACATCTGCGAGATCATGCGCGCCTACGACGTTTCGTTCTCCCTCGGCGACGGCCTGCGCCCCGGCTCCGTCGCCGACGCCAACGACGCGGCGCAGTTCGCGGAGCTTGAGACGCTGGGCGAGCTGACCACGATAGCGTGGGAGTCGGACTGTCAGGTGATGATAGAGGGGCCGGGGCACGTGCCGCTGCACCTCATCAAGGAGAACGTCGACCGCCAGCTCGAAGTCTGCCACGAGGCCCCTTTCTACACACTGGGGCCGCTCGTCACCGACGTCGCGCCGGGCTACGACCACATCACCTCGGCCATCGGCGCGGCGATGATCGGTTGGTTCGGCACGGCCATGCTCTGCTACGTGACGCCCAAGGAGCACCTGGGCTTGCCGAACAAGCGGGACGTCAAGGACGGCGTCATCGCCTACCGCCTGGCCGCGCACGCGGCCGACCTGGCGAAGGGGCATCCCGGCGCGCAGGCCAGAGACAACGCGCTCTCGAAGGCGCGCTTCGAGTTCCGCTGGGAGGACCAGTTCAACCTCGCCCTAGACCCCGAGGTCGCGCGCGAGTACCATGACGAGACGCTGCCGCAGGAGGGTGCCAAGCTCGCCCACTTCTGCTCGATGTGCGGCCCGCACTTCTGCTCGATGAAGATCACGCAGGAGGTGCGACAGTACGCCGCCGAGGCCGGCCTCGACGAGCAGGCGGCGCTCGACGCCGGCATGCGCGAGAAGGCCGCCGAGTTCGTCTCGTCCGGCGCGGAGCTTTACCAGGGCGACCCGCCCGCGGGCGCGAAGCGCGAGCACTGACCGCGGGGGCGTCTCCAAAATTCGAACGCGGGGGAACTGTCCGGCGTGGCTTTCGTCACGACAACCTTAGTTTGAAAGGGGACGCGCCATGAGTTCAATCAACCCCGAGATGGAGTCTTTGAAGACTCGGCTCAAGGCCATGTGGATGGCCGGGGATTTCGGTCAGGTCGCGAAGCACATCGAGACGGGCGCGGAGGAGTTCATCGCCCGCCTCGCGCTGGAGCCGGGCGTCCGCCTGCTGGACGTGGCCTGCGGCAGCGGCAACCTGTCGATACCGGCGGCGCGCAGCGGGGCCGTCGTCACCGGGGTCGACATCGCGCCGAACCTGCTCGAACAGGCGCGCGCGCGCGCCAAAGCCGAGGGCCTGACGATTCGGTTCGACGAGGGCGACGCGGAGAGTCTGCCGTACGCGGACGCGTCCTTTGACGTGGTCGTGAGCATGTACGGGGCCATGTTCGCGCCGCGCCCCGAGGTGGTCGCGGCCGAGCTGGTGCGCGTCTGCCGGCCCGGCGGGCGGATGGCGATGGCGAACTGGACGCCGGGCGGGTTCATCGGCCAGATGTTCAAGGTCACCGGCCAGCACGTTCCGCCGCCGCCCGGCATGCCGTCGCCCATCAAGTGGGGCGATGAGGATACCGTGCGCGGGCTGCTGCGCGAAGGGGTCGCCGATTTACGACTGACGCGGCAGGTGTGCCTGTTCAAATACCCCTTCGCGCCCGCCGAGGTCGTGGAGTTTTTCCGCACGTACTACGGCCCGACGCAGCGTGCCTTCGCCGCGCTCGACGCCGAAGGCCAGGCCGCGCTGCGCGGCGACCTGGAGCGGCTGTGGTCGGAGCATAACCTCGCGGCGGACGGCACGACGCACGTCGAAGGCGAGTACCTCGAAGTCGTGGCGACCAGAGGTTAGCGGGCGATAACTCCCCCGGCCGACGGTATAAAACACCAGCGCCGCGGCGGGGGG
>DASVSK010001007.1:0-3401 GCA_036388135.1 Pyrinomonadaceae bacterium
CGCCTCCCTCGAACGCCTCGGCGACGCGCGGCGCGCGGCCCGCGCCTCGGCCCCGCGCGCCGCCTCCGCCGAGGACCTGCGCGCCCCCCTGCGTACGCGCGACGGCGTCGGTGTGACGCTGCGCGCGAACGTCGAGCTGCCGTTCGAGTACGAGGGCGTGGGGCGCTTCGGCGCGCGCGGCATCGGGCTCTTCCGCTCCGAGTTCCTGCTCTCGCACCGCGGCTCGATGCCGGGCGAGGACGAGCAGTGCGCGGCCTACGAGGAGCTGGCGCGCGTCGCGGGCGACGAGGGCGTGACCGTGCGGCTCTTCGACCTCGGCGGCGACAAGCTTTCCGGGACGCGCCTCGACACGGGCGAGGAGCGCAACCCTGCGCTCGGCCTGCGCGCGATACGCTTCTGCCTGCAACACCCGGAGGTGCTCCGCACCCAGGCGCGCGCCGTGCTGCGCGCCGCCGCGCGCGGCCGCATCGACCTCGTGCTCCCGATGGTCACCGACGTGACCGACGTCCGGCGCGCGCGCGCCGTCGTCGAAGAGGAGCGCGCGCGGCTCGGGGCCGAGGGGAAGGAGACGGGGCCTTTGCGCGTCGGCGCGATGATCGAGGTGCCGTCGGCCGTGCTGGTCGCGGAGAAGCTCGCGCGCGAGGTCGACTTCTTCAGCCTCGGCACCAACGACCTCGTGCAGTACACGCTCGCCGTCGACCGCGCCAACGACGAGGTCGCGGGCTGGTTCCGCTCGCTCCACCCGGCGGTGCTCCTGAGCGTCCGCCGCGCGCTCGACGCGGCGCGGGCGGCCGGTATCCCCTCGGTCGTCTGCGGCGAGATGGCGGCGTCGCCCGCGTACGCGGCCGTTCTGCTGGGTCTCGGCGCGCGCGAGCTGAGCATGGCCCCGGCGTCGATACCGCGCGTGCGTCGCACCGTCGAGGGGCTCGAACAGGGCGAGGCGGCCCGGATCGCCGCAGACTGTCTGGAGTGCGCCGACGCCGACGAGGTGGAGGAGATCGTCCGGCAGAGGCTCGGCGGGCGTTGGCCGAATCTTTTTCCGCCGGAAATCTTGCCACCCCCGAAAAGCAGGGGGTAGAATCGAATCGAGGGCCGGGGCCCCGGGGCGGCCCGACGAAGCACGCGTCTTAGACCGGCTCCCGAACCTTCACACGGCGACCGACCCGACCGCCCGCACGAGAAAAAGTTTCGACCAGTCGAAAGCGTCACGCGTCGCACGGTTTGACGGCGGTTCTCTGAGAATCGCGCCGGTTTAGTCGTTTATTATGACCGAGGGCGCGCGCCGAGGTTCAATGCCCGAACCGCGGACGCCGGAGCCCGGAGCGAACGAGAGGGAAGTGTTCTGAGCGTCAAAGCCCGAAGGCGGCCGTGCCCGGCCGTCAGGGCGGCGGCGGATAAGCAAGGAAGAGTGCCCGTTATGAAGAAGTTCTTTTACTCCGCAGCCGTGTTGCTCGCCCTTTGCGCCGCGGACGTGCGCGCCGCGCACCCGCAGGCGAAAAGCGTCCGCGTCGGCCCCGCCGCGGAAGAGGCCGCGCCGGACGCGACGCCGAAGAAGGACGACAAGAAGGTCGCCCCCGCGGCCCGGCCGCAGGAGCCCGCGAAGAGGCCGGAGCCCGCGCCGCTCTCGAACTCCACGGCCGCGGCCGCCGCGCCGCCGGTCGGGGGCGACACGAAGACCACCAGCGACGCCCCCTCGAAGCCCGGCTCCGAGGCCAACGTCCCCGTCGGCGCGCCGGTCAGGAACGCCTCCGGGGCCGAAAGCGCCCGCGACTCGAACAAGACCGCACAGCCCGCGCCCGCGAATCTCCCGGCCAACCCCGCCGCCGCCCCCGCCCCGGCCGCCGTCTCCCCCGCGGACATCTACCGCATCGGCACCGGCGACGTGCTCGACATACGCCTGCTCAACGGGCAGGACCCGCGTCAGAACACGCTCTACTCGGTCGTCGCGGGCGGCGTGCTCGACTACCCGCTGCTGCGCGACCCGCTAACGGTCGCCGGCATGACGACCGACGAGCTGGCAGCGCAGCTCGTCGCGGAGTTCCGCCACCGTGGGCTCTACGAGCGCCCGCAGGTGCGCGTCAGCGTGCGCGAGTACGCGAGCCACGCCGTGCTCGTCAGCGGGCTGGTCAACGACCCCGGCACAAAGATTCTCAGGCGCGAGGCCATCCCGCTCTACGTCGTCGTCGCCGAGGCGCAGCCCAAGCCCGAGGCCGGCCGCGCCGTCATCATCTCTCACTCGACGGGCAAGATCGTCACCGTCGACCTCAACGACGCGACCGCGCTCAACACGCTCGTCCGGACGGGCGACGTGGTGACCCTGACCGTCAGGCCGCCCGAGTTCTTCTACGTGGGCGGCGAGATCAACGCGCCCGGCCAGAAAGACTTTCACCCCGGCATCACGCTGACGCAGGCGCTCCTCGCCTCTGGGGGCGTGACGCGCGCGGCCGGCGACCGCGTCAAGGTCTCGCGGCAGGGGCCGGACGGCCGCCTGGTCTCGACCGAATACAACCTGCGCGAGATCGAGGGCGGCGTCGCGCCCGACCCGGCGCTGCGCCCCGGCGACCGCGTCGAGGTCTCGGCGGCAAAGCGCAAGTGAGGCCGCACGCGTCGCTTCTTTAAGGCGACGCGGGCCGCCGCGCCTTCGAGCGCCTTGTCCGCCCCGCCCGCGAGGCTGTATTATCCTGCGCGGCCGGACAAAAGTTTCACACCAGAGCGCGACGCCCGTGCGTCTCTCGGCGGACGCGCCAGACCGAATGACTCTTGAAAGACTCGCACCTGCCTGTCGGAGGAATATTACTTTGAGTAAGTGGAATCGAATCGGCGCGGCCGCGCTCGCCGCCGCGCTCGTCCTCTCGCCCTTTGCCACGGCCGCCCGCGCGGCCGTGTCGCCGCACGCCTCACGGCAGGACGACGCGCCCTCGCAGGCCGAACAGGAGACCTTCAACCGAGGCCGCGCCCTCTTCGCCAGAGGGCAGTACGAGCAGGCCGCGACCATCTTCAGCGACTTCCTGAGGAAGAACCCCGGCAGCTTCATCGCCGACCTGATGCTGCTCTGGCTGGGGCGCTCCTACATCGAGCTGGGCAAGTACCCCGAGGCCGAGCAGGTCGCCCAGCGCCTGCGCGCCATCAAGGACACGCCCTTCACAGACATCTACGAGACCGAGCTTCAGACGGCGCGCACGGAGGCCGCCAGCCGACCCGCCTCCCCGGCCGCGAGCCCGACGCCGCGCGCGGCGGCGACGCCCGCCGCCGTGGTGGCGCGCGCCACGCCGACGCCCGCGCCGCCGCGCCCGCGCGCCACGCCGCGCGCGACGCCGACGCCCGACCTGGCCGTCCGCACCGCCCCCGGGATACCTGAGCTTACCGTCCGCGGCGGCGGCGACGCCGAGCGCCCGCGCACG
>DASVSK010001008.1:0-3692 GCA_036388135.1 Pyrinomonadaceae bacterium
GCCCCCGCCCCTCCACATTCTATGACCAGGATAAGCGGGCGGCATTCCGGGGCTGTTTGACGCAGCCTGCTACTCGGACATCAACTCGCCGCCGCCGCCAGTCCCGTCCGCCCGCTTCGACCCCGCTGCGGCGCTACTCCCCTGCCCCCGCGCCCTCGCCGATGAAGCGGAAGCGCGGCCCGGTCGCGTCACCGGCCGCCACCTGCCCCGTGAACATCTTTAAAGGGCGGACGGCCATCTGCACCCCACGGTTCTCGGGCAGCTCGTAGAGGGGCACGTAGACGGCCATCAGCTCGCCCGTCTCGGTGTGCCGTGCCACGCCGAGCACGAGGTACTTCCTGCCCTTGTAATGCTCGTAGACCCCGCACCTGAGCCCTTCCTCCATCTCCGCCACCCTCCCGAAGTCGTGTCATAGCGGCTCAACTTTCGGCGGCCGCTCCCCCGCCCGCTTCTACCCCGGTTCACGGCTCCCCGCCGCCCCTGCGGGGCTTGAGTCTCCGGACGAATCCTATTACAAGTTCACGGCATGGAGCATAAAGACCTGCTGCACGTCCGCTTCGCCGAGGAGGTCATGGGCTGGTCGGGAGTCGAGCCCTCGCGCGAGGCCGGGGCGATGAGGTTCTACGGCACCATCCACACCGGCCGCGGCCCACAGCGCCGCGAGGTGCCCGACTACTCGAACGACCTGGACGCCATGTGGGGGGCGGAACAGTACCTCAGGAGCTTGGGGTTGGCTGAATGCTACCTTGAGGCGCTCAAGGACGTGACGGGCGCGGCGGACGCCGCGTCGACCGAGGGTCTCTTCAGGCTCGTGAACGCGTCGCCAGCCCAGAGGTGTGAGGCCGCGCTCGCGGCCTTCCGCCTCGGCAGGGCGTGACGCCGGGGCCGCGTCCGGGTTCGGGTCTGTTCGAAGGCGATAAGATGGGTGCCCCGGTGGGTGCAGTCGAGGGCGGGGGCTTCGTCCGCTACTTTCGCTTTCGCGCCGCCTGCTTGCCGCCCGCCTTATTCGTCGCCGCCTTGCGCGCCGCCGCCCGGTCGGGTTTCCGGGCGGATTCCCTGCCCGCCTTCTTCGACACCTCTTCCTTCGCGGCCTTCCTGCTCTCGGCCTTAACGTCCTTCTTCGACGGCCGCTCCGCGGGCTCCGACGCCTTCCGCGGCCGGGCCGTCGCCGAATGGCCGAGCGACTCCTCGATCAGCTCTTCGCCGGGGCGGCGGCCGTCGACGAAGGCGAAGACGTGGAAGTGGTCGCGGTTCTCCCTCAGCGCCTCGACGCGCCCCTCGTCGCGCAGGCGCGCGATGTCGACCATCACGTGCTCCTGCTCCTCCGCCGTCATGTACCGGTAGAGGATGTCGAAGGCGAGCCCCGTCGAGTGGGGCGGCGTCTCGATGCGCGTGGCGTTGGAGTTACTCTTGCTCAGCCGGTGCTGGTACTCGTCGGGGCGCACGAGCGAGGTGACGGGGAGCGGGCGGCCGAACCTTGAGCTGTACGAGGCGGCCAGTTCCTTCATCACCGCGAGCGCCTCGGGACGGAGGTGCGCCAGCATGCGCACCTTCATCTCCTTGCGCGAGTTGGCGTCGCCGAGGTCGTACTTGCGCCCGTGGAAATCCACGGCGAGGGAGGCCAACCCGTCGCGCTCGGCGAAAAGGCCGCGCCGCCGGTCGGCGTCCCCGTAGACCGAGTCGAGCAGTTCGACCGCCTCCAGCTTGGCCTTGAGCGCCTTCTCTTTCTTCGAGACCTGCGAGCGCAGAGAGGCGAGGCGCGCGCGCTCGCCCTTGCCGACGGCGTCCGCCTCCGCCTTCAGCGAGTCAATCTCCGCGCGTGCGCGCGACACTGAATCTTCGAGCCGGGCGCGCTCGCCCGCGAGTTCAGCCTCGTCGAAGATGGTGACGCTCTCGCCGGCCGACTTGTCATAGTGGGTGAATGGCTCCCGGTCGGCGAGCGCCCCCACGCCGTAGAGGACGTAGCTCTCGGTCGCGGCCGGCACCTCGACCAGCCCGCCCCCGCGTATCATCCCGGCGAGCCCTGCGTAGTCGTGCGGCGTCTCGACGGCGTGCTCTTTCCACTCGGCCACCTGGATGGCGAGGAAACGCCTGGTGTCGCTGTAGTGGCGGAGCTGCGAAGGCACTTCGACCTTCGCCTGCCTCCCCGCGGGCTCGCCACGGTCTTCCGTCACCCTCAGTGCCGCCACGTTCCAGGGGGTGCCGTCGGCGGAGGCCGAGGAGGCGGGCACCGGGTCTAGGGCCGAAGGCGACCACACCCTGCGGGGCACTTTCGGGCCGCCCAGCAGCAACACGGCCGCCGCGACGGCTCCCACCGAAAACGCGACCAGCGCGACTCTCCCCGTCCTTATTTTCTCTTTCACGCGAGGCCCCCCTTGATACAGAAACGGCTCGGCGGGTGGGCGCACAGGGCCGCGCGCCCGACTCGTCAAGCCTGTAACTCATTAGATGCCGCGACGGGGTGGAAAGTACGCCGCCCTTCGATGGAGATTCCGGCGGCTCCACTTAATTACGAGGGACAGGGTCTGGGCCGCGGCGGGAAGCGTGAGCGCCGCGTGTGAACCTTTATATTGACATCGGAGCCGGTCGGGCATATTGTTCCGCGCGTCAACCTGCATCTCCGCAGGAGGGCGCTCCGCCGACCTCACATTTGATAGCCGGTAAATAACCACGGCGGTGACGAACTGGCACCTGCGTCCGACGCGTGCATTGCCGCGCGTCCGCCGCAGGTGCCGTATGTCCCGCACACGCATCACACCCGTAGCCAACCCGCCCCACCGACGCGGCAGTTGGCACGAATCGCCGAGGAGGCAGCATGGCAAGTGAAGTGAATCAGGAGCCGCGGCGTTGGACCCGCGACTACGTCTTCGACATCCTCCGCGAGCTGGGCATCCACTACATCTTCGGCGTGCCCGGCACGAACGAGATACCTATCATCGACGGCACGTCGTACCCCGAAAACGGCGTCCAGTACATCGAGTGTCTGCATGAGAACATCGCCATCGGCGCGGCGATGGGCTCTGCGCGCATGAGCGGCAAGCCCGGCGTGCTGGTCGTCCACGTCACGCCCGGCATCGCCCACAGCATCGGCAACCTCTTCAACGCCTGGCGCTCGCGGATGCCGCTCGTCATCCTCTGCTGTCAGCAGCAGAACGAGCTGGTGACGCAGGAGCCGATTCTCGCCTCGAACCTCGTCGAGCTGGCGAGGCAGTACACGAAGTGGGCGCACGAGGTGCGCGCGCCGGAGGAGATGGCGCTCGTCCTGCAACGCGCGTTCAAGGAGGCGATGGCACCGCCGGCCGGGCCGGTCTTCGTCTCCATCCCCTGGGAGTTCACGGCGCGCAGCATCGGGCCGGACGACCGCGTCCGGGGGGTCACGCAGATTTCGCCGCGCTTCACAGGCGACCCGGACGCCATACGGCAGGCGGCGGCGCTCCTGTCGCAGGCGCAGAATCCGATCATCGTCGCGGGCGACGCGGCCGGCTACGCGGGCGCGTGGCCGGAGTTGCAGCAGCTCGCCGAACTGCTCGGCGCGCCGGTGCTGCTCCAGACCTTTAGCAGCGTGGCGAACTTCCCGAACGACGACTTCCACTGGCAGGGCGAGCTTCCAGGCTCGCAGTCCGGTTTGCAGCAGGTCTTTCAGGGCCACGACGTAGCGTTCCTCTGCGGCTTCGGCGTGCAGGCGCAGGTCA